>JBCCHV010000052.1 GCA_039028635.1 Acidobacteriota bacterium | reverse complement strand
GGCTTCTGGCCGGTGTGTACCCCCTCGCCCTGGGGGTGTGGGGGCGCCTTGGGCGCCGAGGACGGGGGTTACGGCGCGCGAAATGCGCGCGCGCCTGAGGGGGGCGCCTTTTAGCCCCCCTGAAAATAAACAGCAGGCGCTGAAGAAGCCGCCACGCGGCTTTTTCAGCAGCCTGCTAGAACACACCGCTCCCGGGACAATCCCCAACCTTGCCGCAGCCATCCGGATGCCAATCTAACGGCAATGTGGACGGATCCGGCCTTCGGAGATCCTTCTCGCACTCAGCAGGTCCGGCCCGCAGTAGAGCAACTCCCAGGCCCACCGAGGCGGTTCGCAAGGCGTAGACCAGAGAAGACCAGGATGCTCGAGCTTCCGTCCCCTGGGGATTGGCGTGAGAGGATTTCGCCATTCCTGCCGACGCCGTCAGGAGCCCCGTCTCCAATCGGCGTCGCACTTCGATGACGATCTCTGAACCGCTTCACCGCACCTCGACCGGCGGGCGCGCCGTGCGGGCCCGCTTCGGTCCCTTCGAGCTCGAGCTCGACACCCTGGTTCTGCGCCGCGGTGGTGACGAGGTGCCGCTCCAGAAGCTACGCGCCCGAGCCCTGAGGCTGCTGATCGAGCGCGCCGGCGAGGTGGTCCGGCGCCAAGACTTCATCGCCGAGCTGTGGCCCTCGACGCCGGTGAACTACGAGCGCAACATGCCGCCGATCGTCCGCAATCTACGCAAGACCTTGGGCGACTCGGCGCAGCGGCCGACTTACATCGAGACCGTCCGCGGCGTGGGCTACCGCTTCATCGCGCCGGTGTCGGCAGTCGACGACTCGAGCCGACCCCGCCGGCGCCACATCGCCCTCGCCACCGCCATCGTCGTCGCCCTGGCGTTGCTCGCTGTCCTGCTTCAGGACCGGTCGGCGCAGCGACCGAAGCTGGTGGTCCGGGACTTCGAGTCACAGCCCCCAGGCGCCGGGCGCGCCCTCGCCTTCGATGTCTCGCGCGACCTCATCGAGCGCTGGCAGGGCCACTTTCAACTGGTGGTTCTGGACGAACAGCATTCACCAGACCGCGCATCCCTCGCCGATCTCGAGATCCGCGGCAAGATCCTCGCCACGGAGGTCGGGCGGGAAGTTCATGCCGAGCTGGTCCGCACCGGGGACGGCGACCTCCTGGCCTCGAATCGGCTGGTTCTTCCGCACCACGAGGAATCCAATCTCGCCTTCCTGCTCAACGACGCCTTGCTGCTGCCCAAGTTCCCTCCCTCGACCATCCTGAGCCAACCCTCCGGTCATCCGCCGGATCTGCTGCTGCGCGCTCTGCATCATTTCGACCGCGGCCGCCCCGCCGAGCTCGCCCGCGCCTCGGAGCTGGCACAACAAGCCGCCCTGACCAATCCGCGCGATGCCCGCACCCTCGGTCTCCTCGCTCTGATTGAGCATGACCGCTGGGTCAGCACCCTCGAACCCGCCCACGCCCGCGAAGCCGACCGCTGGGCGCGGCGAGCCCTCGGGGTCGATCCTCACGAGCCCCGCGCCCTGGTCACTCGCGTCGGTCTCGAGTTCTTCCACCGCCGTCGGCCCGACGAGGCCCGGAAAGCCCTCGCAACGCTCGCCGAGCAGGTTCCCCAGGAACCCCGCCTGTGGGCCACGCTGGCAACCCTCCACCTCGCCCGTCGCGATCACGACCGGGCCATCGCAGCCGCCGAAAGAGCGTCCCGCCTCGCACCTCTTTCGCCCCTGATCTCATCCCACGCCACCTGGATGCTCTACGGCGCCCGGAAACCACAGCGCGCCCTCGACCACTCGAGCACCAGCCTCGCCCTCAATCATCCGACGGATTCCGACCGACTGGTCCGCTTGCTGCTTCTCGGGGATCTCGAGCGCTGGCCAGCGGCGACCCGAGAGCTCGAGCTCTTTCTCGCTCCCCGGGGCCTCGACGACACCAGCCTCGACGGCTTGATCTCCGCCACCGGTCGACGCGATCTGCGACCCTTCTGGCGGTTCCAGAGCCAGCGCTTGAAGCGCATCTCCCAGTCCTACGCGGTCTACCCCGAGATTCAGGCGATCGCCAGCGCCGCCGCCGGCCATCGTGCCGCCGCCGTCGCGCATCTGCGACGGGGCTGGCAACGGCGCACCGCCTGGAGTCCCGTCGCCCTGCAGTTTCCACTGTTCGATTCGTACCGGGAAGACCCTGCCTTCGCCGCCTTACAGCAGCAGATCGACGAGGCCCTGGCGTTGGCCGAGCCACTGCCACTGCCCTGAGCCCCTCGCCGGCGACGCCCCAGTCCGACCAGATCGATCCGCGATCGATCGCCAGCACAGCCGGCCCAGGCCAGAGACCGATCCGCCCAGCAAAGATTCGAGAGTGAGGGATAAAAAGGCGGGACTCGCCGACCGCTAGCGACGAGTCCCGCGGTCCGCCGAGACGGGAGGACCTGTCAAGACGAACCAGAGGGTTCCGATCGGTGATGCGGCGAGAAGGCGTGAGATTCCCGGGCCCCGATCGGAGCCCGAGTACAGCACCTCGCGAGGCGTAAATGTTTGATTGACAAGGCTCCGCAAGACAGCGCCAGATTCGCAAGTCCGCGCCAGCGGGGGCAATCCCGGGCAAACGTGGGAAAATCTCCTCGGAGCCGATGCCGTCCTCTCTTCGGGAGCCCCTTCATGAATCGCAGCGCCGAGACTCCTCTCCCTTCGCCGTCCTCAAAAGTTCCCCCCGCGCCAGGCCGCAGCCGCGCCGCCTTTGGCCCTTTCGAGCTCGACTTCCATCGCCTGAATCTGTTTCGTGACGGCCAGCCCGTGCCGCTGCAGCAGCTGCGCGTCCGCGCCCTCTGTCTGCTGGTGGCTCGCGCCGGCGAAGTGGTGAGCCGGGAGGATTTCATCGAGGAGCTCTGGGGAACCACGCTGGTCGAGTACGACCAGAGCCTGCCGCCGATCATCCGCAACCTGCGCGAGGTCCTTGGAGATTCGGCCCAGCAACCGAGATATATCCAGACCGTCCGAGGTCAGGGCTATCGCTTTCTCGCCGCGGTCGAAGAGCTCCCCACCGAGATACCCGAATCCCGGCCAAGCCGCTTCCGGCCGATGCTGCTCGTGGCCAGCTTGCTGCTGGCCAGCACCTTCGCCTTCGTGCTGACCAAGGCGAGCAGGCCGGCGAGCACCAGCATCTTGGTCATGCCGTTCACTGCCGCCGATCCGGAGCATGGCGAGCTCGTCGCCTTCAGCCTTTCTCACGACCTCAAGCAGCGCTGGCGGGATTCCCTGGTGGTGAGCACCGTCCTGCTCACCGAGGACGACAAGGGCATCCCGACGACTTCGCAAGCCACCTATGCGATTCGAGGTCGGATCACTCCCTCCGTCGTCGGCCAGATCATCGAGGCCGAGCTCCTCGAAATCGAGACCGGCACCATCATCGCAACCAGCAGCAACCAGTTCGTGACCAACCAGATGGCACCGGTGGCGTTTTTCCTCAACGACGATCTGGTGCGACCGCTGGTTCCACCGGCTCACTCTCGTCTCGGTCTTGATGACGGCGCCAATCTCGCACTGCAGGTGGACTTCGAGCTCAGCCGGGGAAGTCCGGTGAACCACGCGACCGCTCTCGACCTTGTCCGCCAAGCCCTGGAGACCGACCCGGAAAATGCTCAGACTCTCGGCCTACTGGCTGTCGTGCAGTTCGATCGCTGGCTGGCGAGCCTGAATGACGAGGCCGGTGACGAAAGTGCTCGAGCGGCACGTCGAGCCCTGCGCAGAGACCCGGATCAGATCGCCAGCCGAGTCGCCCTCGCCAGCCTCACCTACTATCGCGAACGCAATCCCGAGGAGACCCTGGCGCACCTCGCGACGCTCGCCGGAAAGGCCGACGACAGCCCCCGGTACTGGGCCCTGATCGGCGCCCTCGAGCTCGCCCGGCGGAACCTCCCAGCGGCCCGTCAGGCAGGCCTCGAGCTCGCCGACCTGGTGCCGTTTCACCCTGGCCTGGCGGCCGATATCGACTGGATCCTGTATGCCTCCACCGATCCCGCGGGCGCCCTCGAGCAGTCCGAGCAGAGCCTGGCCTTGGCCCATCCATACGACGGCTCACGGCTGGTGCGAGCCTTGGTCTTCCAGTCCCAGGAGCGCTGGGACGATCTCGCCGAGGAAGCCAACCTGTTCTTGAAGCCGCGGGGAATCCCTGCCGCGACCCAAGACGCGATCGTCAAGGCCATCCGAACCGAGGGCCGGCCGGACCTGTTCTGGCGCCTTATCCGACGACGGTTCGAAGCGGTCCACGCCCAGGCACCGCTCTATCCGGAGCTGCTCGCCATCGCGGCCGCCGGCGCCGGCGAGCAGCAACAGACCATCGACTATCTGCGCCAGGCCTGGGAGCGGCGCACCTGCTGGATGCCGGCCGCGCTGCAGTACCCACTGTTCGACCAGATGCGGGACCACCCCGACTTCGTCGCCCTTCAAGCAGAGGTCACGGAGGCCCTCGCTCTCGATCGCCCGCTTCCGTCGAGACCTCGAAGCTGAGCCCGGAAGCGCCGCTGCCGCCGAGCTCGAACCGCGAGGGAAGGGTTCTCTCGACCGCACCTTCGCAAAGGCTCGGACCGAAGAGGCGAATCCTCTCCTTCCATGGCAGAATCACATGATCGGTTCGAAACGGCCAAGTACGGAAACTCGGGAAGATCCCGCTTCGGTCTCTCGCTACCCTGGAGAACTTCGATGAATCACACCACGGAATCCAGTCTCGGCCCGAGCTCCCTTCCCGGCGAGGGTTTCGGCAGCGGTCGCGTCACCTTCGGGCCCTTCGAGCTCGACTTCCACCGGCTCTCCCTCTCTCGCGAGGGCCAGCCGGTGCCCCTCCAGCAACTCCGCGTTCGTGCCCTGTGCTTGCTGGTTGCGCGAGCTGGTGAAGTGGTGAGTCGGGAGGACTTCATCACCGAGCTCTGGGGCCCGACCCTGGTCGAGTACGACCAGAGTCTGCCGCCGATCATTCGCAATCTCCGGGAGGTCCTCGGCGACTCGGCCCACCAGCCGCAATACATCCAGACAGTGCGCGGTCAGGGCTATCGTTTTCTCGCCCCGGTGGAAGCCTCTTCGACGCCCGCTCCGGCCCGCAGGGCGAGGCGACGCTGGCCGGTGATCGCCGCCGCGGCGTTCGTGCTGACGAGCGCCGTCGCCTTCGTGATGGCGAAAAACCAGGTGCCGACGGACGCCAACGTCATGGTGCTGCCCTTCGAATCGAGCGATTCCGAACAGGGAGAGCTGATCGCCTTCAGCGTCTCCCAGGATCTCAAGGAGCGATGGGCGAATCGTCTTGCGGTGAGCACTGCTCTGCGGGCCGAGACTCCCGACTCAGAGATGCAGGCCAGTCACCTGATCCGGGGACGCATCGCCGAGACCGTGACCGGAGTCGAAGCCCTCGCCGAGATCGTCGAAGTCGAGAGCGGCAGGATCCTGGAGACGGCGAGCTTCCAGTTCGTCCCCAACCGACTGGCTTCCCTGGCCTACGTGCTCAATGACGCCCTGGTCCGGCCGCTGATCTCTCCGTCCCTCGACATCCCGGCGCCGGACGAGACCGCCAGTCTCGAGATCCAGGTCGGCTTTCAGCTCAGCCGCGGCGGCCCGGCGAATCACGACATCGCCCTCGCCCTGGTGCGGCGTGCCCTCGCCGACAACCCCGACGACCCTCAGGCCCTCGGCCTTCTGGCGGTGGTCCAGTTCGATCGCTGGCACGCGGCTCCAAATCCTGAGGCCGCCGAGGAAAGCGCCCGCGCCGCCCGCCGCTCTCTCCAGCTCGCCCCGCAGCAAGTCCCCGCTCGGGTCGCCCTCGCCAGCCTGGCCCTCTATCGCGAACACAACCCCGAGGAAGCCTATGAGCATCTCGCCCAGCTCGCCGGAAGGGCCGAACACGAGCCCCGCTATTGGGCTCTAGTCGCCGCCCTGGAGCTGGCGCGAGGCAACCGCGAGGGCACCCGAGAAGCCGCCCTCCAGCTCTCCGAGCTGACCCCCTTCCACCCGGGGCTGGCCTCCGAGATCGACTGGTTTCTCTACGCCTCCGGTGACTTCGAGTGCGCCCTCGAGCACGCCGAAAAGGGGCTCACCCTCGCCTACCCCTACGACGCCGGCCGACTGGTGCGCATCGTCATCTTCCAGAATCAGGGTCGCTGGAGCGAGCTCGCCGAGGAAACCCGCCTGTTCCTGGAACCGCGCGGCATTCCGCAAGACACCATCGCGACCATCGTCGAGGCGATTCGCGACCGCGGACAGGCGAGGCTCCTCTGGCAGCTTCTCCACCACCGTTTCGAGGCGATTCACGCCACCACGCCGCTCTTCCCCGAGCTCGGCGCCCTGACCGCCGCCGGCGCCGGCGAGCACCAGCGCGCCCTCGCCTACTTACGCCAGGGCTGGGAGCAAAGAACTCCCCTGCTGCCGGCGGCGCTGCAGTTTCAGCTTTTCGACCCGTTGCGCGACCAACCCGAGTTCATCGCCTTGCAGAGGGAAGTCCGCTCGACCCTCGAGCTCGATCGACCTTGGTTGCAGCCGCTGTAACGGCCCACCAACACGAGCGGCGATGCCGTCGGGCCGCCAACCATCGCCCTTGCCCGCAGGAAGACGGATCCGCAAGGCCATGGGCGCCAGCAATTAGGTCATTCCGAGAATGCTTCCGGTGATCCAACCAAGGGTCACCAAATGGGTGACCGCCAACATCCTAGGATGCACATAAAAAACCCGCGAAGGCGAAGGGATCGAGGGCCAGCTCCAGAGCCACAAGCGCCAGCGAGAGATGGGCCACGGCGAGGTAGAAGAGCGGCAGGCGTCGCGCCGGTGCCTGGACTCCCTGCCGTTCCTGTTGGTTCATCGGCCCAGCAAGCTACCAGGTCCTGGCTATCCCATCCCGGTTTAGGGGAGAGAGCTGTTCGGTCGGGCGCCGAGAACGACCGGGTACCGGCACCATGCGTCACTCCTTATCGACAGACGTGAGGAGCGCTTCGAGCACACCTTCGAGAGGAGGCAGCTCATCCGAAATCGTCCTCCAGACGATGTCGAGATCGACGTCGAAGTAAGCGTGGATCAGACGGTTCCTCATGCCCGATATCGCTCTCCAAGGAATTTCCGGAGCCAGTTGCCGCCCCTCCAAAGTGACTTTGGAGGCTGCTTCACCTAGTACCTCGAGAAGCCGCTGTAGTGCCAACGAGAGTTGCTCATCGTTGTCCAAATCTTCCCGTCGGCGGCCTTGAGCGAACTCCCGGCTCTTGCGAACCGCCTCGAGCATGTGACGAACTCGAACGACGTCAGCCGGCGACATAGGCGAGCTCGGTCTTGTCGCGCACTACCTCTTCCCGAAAGTATCGGCTGAGGTCGAGGACCGTTCTGAGGTCGGCTTTGCGCTCCAGCAGATTGGTTAGCTCAAATTCGATCAGCGCCAACTGAAGGAGTCCGAGCCCGAATTCCGGTTCGAACTCCACCAAGACATCCACGTCGCTCTGGGGTCCGAATCGATCGTCTTCCCTCACGGAGCCAAAGAATCCCAACTTCCGGATCCGATACTTGCGGCAGAATTCTCGCAACGCAAGCTCCGAAACTCCGAGCCGGTCGAGGGGCATCAGGGGCGGCAAGGCGGAGCCCACGGGAACCGGCAGCAAGAGAGGAGAACCGGTGATGTCGTACATCAGCACTCGATCGCGCAGAACCGAAACCCGTTGAAAGCGTTGCCCAGGCTCCGAACCATAGCCAGGCAATTCGTTGATCCCATCTGCTAGCCGCCTGGGGAGATCGGTCACCGTCCAAGCCGTCAACGTACGATACTGAGAATTGTCATAGATAAGGAGGTGCTGCTCGGGAAACTCCTGATAACCGGAGAGCTTCCCCTGCTTGCTCCGCAATGTGTCAAGGATGTCCTCGACCCAAAGGCGCTCTGGCTCGTCTCCGAACATCGGAGAGTCCTTCAAACTCTCGCCCGGCTTCCTAAGCTTGGTGCCTTCGAGAACCGATCCCCTGGGAGCCTTCTCGAGCTCGGCGTCAGCACGATGCGCCGACGTGCTTCCTGCCTCAGTGCACTCGAGGCCGACCACCTTTTCCCCCGATAGCACCTCAAAGTCAGGCCGCTCGCGCTTCTCTACCCGGATGGGGAAATCCAAACAACCAACCTGGTCAAGGGTACGAAGGTACTGCACGATGCAGTACCGCTCGCCGTCGTCGGTCTTTCGCCCTTTGGTTCGACCAGGAACCGCAATATTCACGGCCGCGAGCCGATCACGAAGGGATCGAGAATCACCTGCCTCAAGCGTCTTCTGGGAACCGAAGAATCGTTCCCTCTGATCCTCAGCGCCGTCGGCTAGTCGCATGGCTCCGACAACCCTCAACCTTCGGCGAGGGCGAAGGCGCCCGGGAAGACCTTCTCGGCCCGGCTTTCCACCACCGGCTCGATGCGGGCGGCGCAAACCTTGTACTCGCCGGTACCGGTCACCGCGTCGCCAGCGTCGGTGGTCAGGTAATTGGTGCGGGCCTCCGGGAAATGGAAGGGCATCCAGATGGCATTGGGACGCACCTGACGACTGATCATGGCGCGGCAGCGCACCCGGCCCCGGCGGCTGACCACGTCGACCATCTGGCCATCTTCGAGACCCAGCTTGCGGGCATTCGAGCGATGGATCTCGACGAAGGCCTCGGGCTGCTTGGTGGCCAAGCCTTGGTTACGCCGCGTCTGGGTGGCGGCGTTGTAGTGATAGAGGGTGCGCCCGGTCGACAACACCAGTGGGTACTCGGGATCGGCGACCTCGAAGGGCGGCCGGTAATCGACCGCCTGGAACAGCCCTTTGCCCCGCAGGACGCCGCCACCGTGGAGAAACTCGGTGGACTGGTCCGTCGCCGAGGTCACCGGCCACTGCAAGCCACCTTCGGCCTCGATGCGCTGGTGGGAGATGCCGGAGAACTTTGGTGCCAGCGCCGCCAGCTCATCGTAGATCTCGTGCGGACCGGCATAGGCCGGCTGCTCGAAGCCGGAGCGCTCCATGATGTCGAGCAGGATGCGCCAGTCGGCGCGGGCCTGGCCTGGCGGTTCGATCGCCTTGCGCACCCGCTGCACCCGGCGGTCCGAGTTGGTGAAGGTGCCTTCCTTTTCGGCGAAACAGGCGGCTGGCAAGATGACGTCGGCCCAGCGGCAGCTCTCATTGAAGAAGATGTCCTGCACGGCCAGGAACTCGATGCCGTTGAGTGCCTCCTCCACCCGTCCGACGTTGGGCTCCGAGATGACGATGTCCTCGCCCATCAGAAAGACGCCCTTGATCTTGCCCTTGGACATCTCCTTCATCATCTCGTTGAGGTTGAGCCCCGGATCGCAGCTCTGCGGCACGCCCCAGGCCTCGGCGAACTTCTCCGCCACGCCAGGCTCGTCGACCCGCTGATAGCCGGGATAGAAGACCGGCGTCGCGCCGGCGTCGTTCGCTCCCTGAACGTTGTTCTGGCCGCGCAGCGGGTTGAGGCCCGCCGACCGGATTCCGAGGTGGCCGGTCATCAGCACCAGGTTGGAGAGGGCGTAGACGTTGTCCGTCCCGTGGGTGTGCTCGGTGATCCCGAGGGTGTAGTAGATCCCGGCCTTTTCGGTCGTCGCGTAGGCGCGGGCGACCTCGCGGATGGTCGCCGCGGGCACGCCGGTCATCTTCTCCGCCTCTTCCGGCGAGTAACGCAGCACCGTGTCCCGGACCGCCTCGAAGCCTTCCGTGTTGGCGGCGACCCAGTCTTCCTTCACCAGACCCTCGGTGACGATGACGTGGGCCATGGCGTTGAGCAACCAAACATCGCTCCCCGGGGCGAGCTGCAGATGCCAGTCCGCCACCTGGGTGAGCCAAATGGCCCGCGGATCCGCCACTGCCAGCTTGGCGCCGCGATGCACCGCGCGCTTCATCTCCATGGCGATGATGGGATGGGCCTCGGTGGTGTTGGAGCCGATGACGAAGAGGAACTCGGCGTCGCGGATCTCCGGGATCGAGTTGGTCATCGCCCCCGCCCCGAACGTGGTCACCAGACCGGCGACCGTGGGAGCGTGTCAAGTGGCGGCACACTGATGGACATTGTGGGTTTGGAATGCCGCCCGCGCCATCTTTTGAACCAGGTAGTTCTCCTCCATGGTGCAGCGGCTGGAGCTGATGAAAGCCAGGGCATCGGCGCCGTGGCGATCGGACACGCCGGCGAGCCCCTCAGCGACGCGGTCAAGGGCTTCGTCCCAGGTGGCCTCGTGAAGCTCGCCGTCCTCCCCCCGCACCAGCGGCACCGTCAAGCGCTCTTCGTGATGGATGAAGTCGTTGGCGAAGCGCCCCTTGACGCACAGGTTGCCGTCGTTGACGGTGGTCCCCGGCGGCGGGCTGGTGACCTTGACCACGCGGTTGGCGGCACGATCGACGTTGAGGTCGATCTGGCAGCCGACGCCACAGAAGTTGCAGGTCGAGCGGACCTTCTCGAGCTCCGACTCGGGCTTGCCGTAGAGCACCGCCTGCTTTTCCGTCATGGCGCCGGTGGGACAGACGTCGACACAGCCACCGCAGAGCTCGCAGGTCGAATCGACGAGGCCCTTGCGATCGGCCGTCGAAATGGTGGTGTGAGCGCCGCGGCCGGCCAGGCTGATGGCGCTCACCGCCTCCACCTGGTCGCAGTAGCGAGTGCACAGCGAGCAGGCGATGCAGCGGTCGGCACGGAACTCGATGAACGGATTGACGTCTTCCGGCCGCCCCTGGCGCGGGGACTCCACCGACGGCCAGGCGCCGGCACAGCCGTAGGTGTCGACGTGGGCAAAGACGCGCGACGGATTGTTGTCCTCGGCGCGCTCACGATCGGCCACCGTGTCGGCCAGGTGGAGCGAAAGAATGAAGCGGCGATTGCGGTCCACCCGCTCGCCCTCGGTCTTGATCACCATGCCGTCCTGGGCGCGGGTGGCGCAAGCCGGCTGCATCAGCCGGGCGCCTTCGACTTCCACCAGGCAGATACGGCAGGCCGCCGCCGGCGTCAGCCGGGGATCATGGCACAGGGTCGGAATGGTGACTTCCGCCCGCTGCGCCGCTTGCAGGATGGTTTCGCCGGCATTGAAGGAAACTTCCCTGCCGTCGAGATTGAGGACCGGTCGACCGTTCGATTTGCTCACGTCGTTCCTCCGGGGAGGCCGAATTCTGCTGGGAAATACTTCATCGCGGAAGTCAACGGATAGAAGGCCGCTTGGCCGAGGCCACAGATGCTCGCCTCCCCCATCCCCCAGGTCACTTCCGTCAGGTGTTCGAGAACCGCCGGCGAGCGCTCCTCGAGATAGCGCGCCAAGGTCTGGCGAATCATCTGGGTGCCGATACGACAGGGGGCGCACTGGCCACAGCTCTCGTCTTCGAAGAAGACCGCCTGGGTGAGCGCTGCCTCCACCATGTCGACACTGTCGTTGAGAACCACCGCGCCGGCCGAGCCGAGCATCGAGCCGACCTGGCCGAGGGTCTTGAAATCGAGCGCGATATCGACCTGCGACGCCGGCAAGAAGCCGCTCGAGGCTCCCCCGGGGGAGAAGGCCTTGAGCTCGCCGAGGACCCCGCCACCGAGCTCGAGGAGCTCGGCCATCGATATGCCGAGGGGGGCCTCGTAGACCCCGGGCCGGGCGACATGGCCCGACAGGCAGTACAGCTTCGAACCGGCGCCGGTGCGGCCGAGGGAATGGAACCACTCACCACCACGGCGCAGGATCGCGGGCACGCAGGCGATGGTCTCGACGTTCTGGATCAACGTCGGCTTGCCGCGAAAGCCCTGCTCGACGGGAAACGGCGGCTTGAGGCGAGGCATGCCGCGCTTGCCCTCGAGGGCCTCGAGGAGGGCCGTTTCCTCGCCACAGATATAGGCGCCATGACCATCGACGAAGTGCCAGGCGAGGCGATCGCCGAGATCACCCCGATCGCGGGCTTCGGCGAGGGCGCCTTCGAGGGCGCGGCGCGGCAACCCGAACTCGCCGCGAATGTAGAGGTAGATGTCGCGCGCACCGAGAACATGGGCCGCAATGGCGAGACCTTCGAGCACTAGGTGCGGGCGCCGCAGCATGACCTCGCGATCCTTGAAGGTCCCGGGCTCGCCTTCATCGGCGTTGAGCACCACGTAGCGTTCCGTCTCGCCCTGGCCACGCACCGCATTCCACTTGATGTAGGCCGGAAAGCCAGCCCCACCCCGCCCCTGCAGACCCGCCGCCTCGAGCTCGCCGCAGACCCAGTCGCCGCCCCGTTCGAGGGCCAGCGGCAATCCTTCCCAGGGGGCCGTGTCGGCGGCCGCCAGGTCCATGGCGAGCTCGGAATGGCTCGGCGAGAGGCCGCAGGCCGGATCGGGACCATTGGCTCCCGGGCGCCAAACCGCCGGCGCCTGGTCGCACAGGCCGAGGCAGGAAGCAAAGGCCGCCGGTTCGCCGAGGCCATCGAGCTCCGCCTTAACGCTGTCGCAGTCGGCGATCTTGCAAGACAGCCCCTGGCAGACCCGCACGGCGACCTCGGGCTCCGCGATCAGGTGATAAAAGGTCGCGACCCCGTAGATGTCGGCCTCCGGGACCCCGGTCTCGCGGTGCACCTGACGCACCGCGCCGGAACGCAAGCCGCCGGCCTTTTCCAGCCTTTCGAGAACTTCCTCGCGACTTGCTTTCTTCGGCAGCATAGGTGTCGATTATAGTCGCTCCTCGAATTACCCCCGGGGAGCACCGCAGGCGCTTCCCGCAGCGCGAGGAAGGGGACGACGAGCGGTGCAGCACAGCGATGTCATCGTGATCGGCGCCGGGCCGATCGGAATCGAGATGGCGGTGGCCCTCAAAGGTGCCGGCATTTCATATCGTCATTTCGAGGCCGCCGCCATCGGTGCGACCATCGCCTGGTACGCCCCGCAGACCCATTTCTTCTCCTCTCCGGAGCGCATCGCCATCGCCGGCGTGCCCCTGCAGACTCAGGATCAGTCGAAGGCCACCCGGGAGGAGTATCTGCTCTACCTGCGCAACGTCGTGCTGCAGTTCGGGCTCGAGATCGCCACCTACGAGCCGGTGACCCGAGTCACGCCGCGAGAGGGCGGCGGTTTCGCCGTCACCACCGTTCGGCGGGGGCGACAGCACCACTGGAGCGCCGACCGGGTGGTGCTGGCGATCGGCGACATGCACCAGCCACGGCGCCTCGGCATCGCCGGCGAAGACCTGCCCCACGTCAGCCACTATCTCGGCGAGCCGCACCGCTACTTCGGCCGTCGAGTGCTGGTGGTCGGGGGCAAGAACTCGGCGGTAGAAGCGGTGATTCGCCTGCAGCGGGTCGGCGCTTCGCCGATCCTCAGCTATCGCGGCGAAGACCTCGACCCAGAGCGCATCAAGTTCTGGCTGATGCCCGACATCCGGGCCCTGATCCGGGACCGCCGGGTGCCCTTCCTGCCGTCGACGGTGCCCAGCGAGATCCTGCCGGATCGGGTGAGGCTGGCTTCGACCACCGGTGGTGACGAGCAAACCGTGGCCGCCGACGATGTCCTCTTGATGACCGGCTACACCCAGGACCCGACGCTCTTCGAGCAGGCCGGCATCGTCCTCGAGGGACCGGGCAAGAAGCCGCGCCACGACGAGGCCACCATGGAGACCAACGTGCCGGGCCTGTTCGTCGCCGGCACCGGCGCCGCCGGCACCCAGCTCGCCGGCGTCAAGGCCTTCATCGAAACCAGCCACGTTCACGTCGACCGCATCCTGGCGACGATCACCGGCCAGCCGACGGCGGACCTCGCCACTCCGACCTACGAGCTACCCGAAAGCTGAACCGCGCAAGCGGTATGCTTGCGATCCCGTGCCTCCCTCTCCATCGCGCCGCTCCGATCTCGCCATCGTTCTCGGTGGCGGCGGAGCCCGTGCGGCCTACCAGGTCGGCCTCCTGCGCACCTTGGCGCGGCATCGCCCCAACATCCGGTTTCCGATTATCACCGGCGTCTCCGCCGGCGCCATCAACGCCATCTATCTGGCATCCCACGGCGGCAACCTCTACCAGGCCACCGAGGGCCTGCAAGAGATCTGGAGCGACCTCGAAACGGATCAGGTCTTCCGCGTCGACGCTCCCAGCTTGAGCCGTATGGTGTTGAGCTGGGGCCTACGGCTGATCTCCGGCGGGGTTCGCAAGTCGACCGGCCGCGGCTCTCTGGTCGACACGGCCCCGCTCGATGCCCTCCTCCACCGCTGCCTGCAGACTCGCGACCGGGAGGTCGTCGGCGTGGAGCGCAACATCGAGGCCGGGAAGCTCCACGCCATGGCCTTGACCACCCTCGACTACGGCACCGGCCAAACCGTCACCTGGTACCAAGGCCGGGACATCGCAGACTGGGAGCGTCCCCACCGCAAGAGCGCCCGCTGCCGGATGAGCATCGACCACGTCATGGCCTCGGCGGCGCTGCCGCTGCTCTTCCCGGCGGTTCGGCTGACCGACAGCTGGCACGGTGACGGCGGCGTCCGCCTGGCGGCACCGCTGAGCCCGGCCCTGCACCTGGGGGCTTCCCGCATTCTGGCGGTGTCGACGCGCTACGACCGCAGCCGAGAAGAGGCGGATGTCCCGTTGATCACCGGCTATCCGCCGCCGGCGCAGGTGTTGGGCCTGCTGATGAACGCCATTTTCCTCGACCTGATGGATCAGGACGTGCTGCGCATGAAGCTGATGAACCAGGTGATCTCAGATCTGCCACCGGAACGGCGTGGCAACCTGCGCACCATCGACATCGAGGTGCTCCGTCCGTCGGTGGATCTCGGCAAGCTCGCCGGACAGTTCGAAGTTCGGCTGCCCAGAGCCTTCCGCTTCCTCACCCGCGGCCTCGGTACGCGCGAGACCAAGAGCCCGGACTTCCTGTCGCTGCTGATGTTCCAGCACGACTACCTGCAGCAGCTGATGGAGATCGGCGAAGCCGATGCCGAGGCCCGCATCGACGACCTGCTACGGCTGGTCGACGGACCCGAAGAACAGGAGGCGTAGACGCCGGCGGCCTGGGAGGCCGCGAGGCCGATGGTGGGAGCGTTCTCGGAGAGAGGGTAGGGAACTGCCGGGGCTCCGCGGAACCACCGCGGAGCCCGCGAGACCTAGAGGCTGAAGATACCTTCGAAGGCCTTGAGGGAGTGACGGGCAAGAGCCAGATTGGACTTCTTGCGGTCGAGAGCCAGGTACAAGAACATCGTCTTGTCCTTCGCCAGCGGCCGGATCAGGTGGTACTGGCCACCGAGGGTGATCAGGATGTCCTCGATCGAGTCGTCGAGGCCCAGGGCATCCATCGTCTTGTTCTTGGCCTTGACCACCTCGCTGTTGCCGCTCGCGGCAACTTCCATGTTCAGCATGCCGCCACCCGCCGCTCCGAGGGTCATCCCACTCTCGCTATCGACCAGGCAAGCTCCCACGAAACCATCGATTTCCGTCAACTTATCCAGATTGACCTGTGCCATTTGGACTTTCCTTTCGATCAAATCGAACGCAGCTTCCTCATTCAGTTCGGCCTCCGGAAGAAGCTGCTGCAAAGGGCGCACCGAGACCGTCTCAGGGCGCTGAGAAAGAACCGCCAGCAAAGCTGGAAGTCCAAACAAACTGCCTGCTACCGCCTGCACGACCTTCCCCCTGACGATCTGCAGCTCCGCAATCTCATGATCGGAGCCGGGGAAACCGAATCGCAGAACCAAGGAACCCTCGCCGGAGCGGCAGAGGTCTGCCAGATCCGCCGTCGACAGCCGAAAATCGGCGTCATCGGGCTCCAGGTTCGAGGTCAGGAATTCCGCGAGGCGGTCGGGAGCAATGAAAGAAACTCCCGATCCGAAGGGTACCAGATCTTCAGCGTTATGGCACAAACAGGCGAGATGTGACCACTCCCACCCCGGCAGCGCCGAAAGCACGTCCAGAGCGTCCCCGATTCCCTCGCGGGAATCGAAGATCAAATTCTTCGGAGCCTGATCTCCTACGACGTCTAGAGCCTCGTTGGCGGAATCGCAGATCCAGACTCGTGCGCTGGTCGTCGAGACGACCTGCTCAAGGAGTTCCTGCAGGTCGCGGGATCGCGAAACCACCAGCGTGTTGGGGGTATTCTCGGGAGCTACGGGAAGAACCTCGCGCTCCTGCTGGATCTCAAGAAGAGCCATCGCAGGAGCCGCCGAGGCGTAGCGAGACATAAGTCATCGTCAGGCCTCCAATCGAACAGAATGTAAGTGCTCACCGACACTTGCAAGCCGAAGCTCACGATGCCACTCTACCTCATCTGATTAGGAAATTTTAAATCACTCTACATAAAATTCATGAGTGCAAATCTCGGGAAAATCCGGTCGAGGTGTTTTTTTAGGCCCGAAAGAGGATTGAGTTAGCATTCCGATGGGTTCGGCCCCAATCCCTCGCTCTGAAGCCCAATATGCCCAAATTCGACCCAGAGACCAACAGTTTCTCCCTGCGAATCGCCTATGACGGCGCCAGCGAAGCGGGCAAGACCACGACCCTCCGCTCCCTCGCCGAGCTGTTGGGCGGCAAGACCGAGACCCCCAAAGAAGTCGCAGGGCGGACGACCTTCTTCGACTGGCTCGAGCACTCCGGCGGCAATTTCCAGGGCAAAATCCTGCAGTGCAGCCTGGTCACCGTACCCGGGCAGAGAACCCTCCTGGCCCGGCGTCGACATCTTCTCGAAGCCGCCGATGCGGTCGTCTTCGTCGTCGACTCGTCGCCCGCGGGCTGCGACGCAGCCCGCGAGCCGCTGCGCGAGCTGCGCCAGCAGATCGAGCATCTCGACCCGCCGGCCGCCTTCTTGCTGCAAGCCAACAAGCGCGACCTTCCGGAGGCGCTACCCCTTGCCGAGATCCGGTCCCGTCTCGGCCTCGAGCCGCTGATCGGCATCACTGGGACTCTCGCGACGACCGGATCCGGCGTGCGCGCGACCTATGTTTTGGCGGTTCGATTGGCTCTCGAACGACTCAAGGTGATGCTCCAGAGTGGCGCTTTGGCGGAGCTGAATCCTGAGGACCACGATCCCGATCAACTCCTCGCCGAGCTGCAAGGGCTCGACCTCTCGGACGCCCGCGAGAGCCTTCTGAAGCGAGATCCCGGCAGCGGTGTCAGGAGCTCGCCCCGTCTTCCCGACTCGACGATTCCCGTGGGACACCTCTGGCCTCCGATCGCCGGTCGAGTCCTCATGGCGGAGGCGGAGCAGGAGGAGGCGGTTCTCGAACAGCACCCCTCGGGAACCTGGCTGGCCACCTCACCGAGCTGGCGCTATCGTTCCGACGCCGAAGCCGCCTTTCACAACCGCCATTCCGCGCGCCGCAGGCTGATCGACTGGTGCCGCTGGCACGCCCAGTTTCAGAGCCTCCTTTCGACCCAGCGGGTGCTCTCTCTGGCGCACGACGAAGGCGAGCAGGGTTGGCGCCTCTGGCAGGTGGTGCGTGAACTTCCCGCCCTCGACCTCGAGCTCGACCGACTCCTGGGCTCGTGGCAGTTTGACGAGGCCCACCGCCTGCTCGATGCTGCCGAGGTGTGGGCACAAACCGCCGCCGAGCATCACGAGACCCAGAACCTGCTTGCCTATGCAGATCTTTCGAGCCTGACCAACGTCGATCGGAAGGTCACCTTCCGCGAGTTCGCCTCGCCGGCCAGCGATATCCGCTCCACGGCATTCGAATCCAGCGACCTGCTTCGCCAAATCGCACGCTACCGACGGCAAATCGCCAACCGCCCTTGATCCGCCGTAAGCCGGCCCTAGAGGGACGGGTCCCGAGGCCAACGACAGACCGCTAGGCTCCCGGTCAGGGATCGAGCCAGGTCCGGCGGCGACCGCCGCCTAGGCGATGGTGACGCCGTCCTCCAAGTAGACGTCCTGGATGGCGTGGAGCAGCGCCGCCCCTTCGGCCATCGGCCGCTGGAAGGCCTTGCGGCCGGAGATCAGGCCGGCACCACCGGCGCGCTTGTTGATCACCGCCGTGCGCACCGCGTCGGCGAGGTCGCTGTCGCCCTTCGAAGCGCCCCCGGAGTTGATCAGGCTGGCCCGCCCCTGGTAGCAGTTGACCACCTGCCAGCGCACCAGGTCGATCGGGTGGTCCGAAACCAGATCGCCGTAGACCCGATCGTGGGTGTGACCGAAGCCGATCGCCGGATAACCACCGTTGTTGGTCGCCATCTTCTGCTTGACGATGTCCGCCTCGATGGTGACGCCGAGGTGGTTCGCCTGGCCGGTGAGGTCCGCCGCCGCGTGGTAATCGGTGCCGTCCTTCTTGAACGCACTGTTGCGCAGGTAGCACCACAGCACCGTCACCATGCCGAGTTCATGGGCGCGGGCGAAGGCCTCGGCGATCTCGACCAGCTCGCGGTCACAGTCTTCGCTGCCGAAGTAGACGGTGGCGCCGACGGCGGCGGCTCCCATGTCCCAGGCCTGCTCCACCTGGGCGTAGATCACCTGGCTGTAGTAGGACGGGTGGGTCAGCATCTGGTTGTGATTGAGCTTGACCAGGAAGGGAATCTTGTGGGCATAGCGACGCGCCACGGCTCCCAGCACGCCAAGACTCGAAGCCACCGCGTTGCAACCGCCCTCGATCGCCAGCTCGACGATCTTGGCGGGATCGAAGTAAGCCGGGTTGGGGGCGAAGGAGGCCGCCCCGGAGTGCTCGATGCCCTGATCGACGGGCAGGATCGAGAGATAGCCGGTGCCCGCCAGGCGACCGCTGTCGTGCAGCCGGGCCAGGTTGACCAACACCTGCGGCTTGCGGTCCGAGTCGCGCCACGAGCGGTCGATGTGATCCGGTCCCGGCAAGTAGAGGTCGTCCTTCGAGACGGCGCACGAATGCCCGAGCAGATCGTCGGCGTCGGCTCCGAGAAGCTGGCGAATGTTTTCGATGGTCATGGTTTCCCCTTCGTCTCCTCCCAACCGGAGGCGCTTTCGGGTGGCGTCGATTTCCGATCAAGGGCCGTGTTCTGATAGAGACACGAGTCGTGCCGCGTCGCCGGCAGAAGCGAGAAACTCCCACCCGCCGGAAGGCGTCATTGTAACCCGGAAGACCATGACGACCCCGCAACGCTTTCACCGCGTCCGCTCCGTCCTCGATCGCCGGCAACCGGACCTCACGGTGCTGCTCGAGAACGTCCACAAGGCTCACAACTTCTCGGCTATCTTGCGCAGCTGTGACGCCGTCGGCGTCTTCGAGGCCCACGCCGTGACTCCGACCGGTGAGCTGCCCAGACTGCACAACGCGGTCACCAGCGGCACCGGGAAATGGGTGCGCGTGCGCTCCTATCTCGACATCCACTCGGCCTACGACACCCTCCGCGAGCAGGGCTTCCAGATCCTCGCTGCCCACCCGGCGGAGGGTGCCATCGACTACCGGCAGGCGGACTTCACGCGGCCCACGGCGGTGCTCCTCGGGCAAGAGAAGGACGGCGTCACCCAGGAGGCGGCGATGCGCGCCGATGGCTGGATCGTCATTCCGATGCTCGGCATGGTGCCGAGCCTCAACGTCTCCGTCGCCAACGCGCTGATCCTCTTCGAAGCCCAGCGCCAGCGCCAACAAGCCGGCCTCTATGAGCAGAGCCGCCTCGACCCGGAGATCTACCGCCGCACCCTCTTCGAGTGGACCTACCCGATCCTCGCCGAGCGCTGCCAACGCTTCGGCGTGCCCTATCCCGAGCTCGACGACGACGGCGAGCTCCTCGGCGAGGTCCCACGTTAGGGGACGGCAAGGCCAAGGCTCGGCCGGAGTGAGAAAAAGCACCGGGACTCCAGAGCTGCCCCGGCGAGTTGCCCCGGCGAGTTGCCCCGAAAGTCCCGGGGAATCCCATCACGAGAACAGCGTCGGAAAAGAGTCCGCGCTCAGGCGGCCGAAAAGTCAGCCGCCGTGCTCGCCCACGGGCACGATGACGTAACCCCCCGGCCGACCGCTGTTGACCATGAACACCGGGCTCTTGCCGCGCGGATCGCCGCCGATGTCTTCATTCGTCATGTAGGGGGCGTAGAACATGACGTGGGCGCCGTAGGAGATCACCCGGTCCGGAGCCACCGGCACGCGGTTGTTGGGGGACAGCATGTAGTTGATCCCCGGCCGTGAGGGGGAGCGCAGATCTCCCCGTGCCCAGGCCGCCGCCAGCTCGGCCTTGATCTCGGCGGCCTCCTTGCCGGCCATCATCAGCTCACCGCGCAACAGAATCTCCTGCAGCAGCGTCGCCGAGCCCTCGGCATCGAGGCACTGCGGTTCCCAGGCATCCTTCTGGCTACGCCCGACGATGCAGTGGAAGCCGTTGCGGCTCGGCCGCGCCAGCTCGTAGCCGGTCGCCGTCAGGACGTAGACCCCGGCCTGTTCGCGGATGGTCTCGGGAGCCGCCTCGAGGGCCCCGGCCATCTCACTCTCGAGATCGGGAACCTTCGGCCGCCAGGCCTGCGCCGAGGTACTGGTCGCCAACAGGGCGAAAATCAAGGTCACTAGCCAGAATCGCGTCGTCCGCGTCATGAGAGATCTCCTTCCTCCGGATCGACCGGAATGGTTGTCTCTCCTGGGTGGACCGACTCGCCGGATGGGTTCGATCTCAGCGGCCATCGAACCCTTTGGCCGGCCCCCGTCACCCAGTGCCATGGAAGAGAATGGGGCCATGGGCGAGGCCCGCATCGTCGACCAGTTCTTGAGGGAAGGCTCGGAAGAGGCCTTTCGGCGGCTCTATCGACAGCACACGCCCTACCTCTGGGCTCTCGCCCTGCGTACCTGCGGTGGACGACGCAGCGAGGCCGAGGACGCCCTTCAGGAAGCCTGGATCCGGGCCGCCGAGCGCCTCGCCGAGTTTCAGGGTCGGTCAGCCCTGCGCACCTGGCTGGCGGGCATCGTCTTCAACTGCTGCCGCGAGGTGCTGAGGCGGCGGACTCCCCAGCTCACGGAAACGCCAGCGGCAACCGCCAGCAACTCACCGGACCAGCGCCTCGACCTCGAACGGCTGGTCGCCACCCTGCCCCAGGGCCAGCGCGAGGTCCTCGCCCTCTACCACCTCGAAGGCTTCACCCACGACGAGATCGCGGCCCTCCTCGACATCGCACCGGGGACTTCCAAGAGCCGCTTGTTCGAAGCTCGCCGTGCCCTTCGGCGACACCTCGAGGCATCCCCGGGAGAAAGCCCATGAGCCGCCCCGACGAGCGCGACCTCCTGCCCCCGGATCTCGAGCTTCCGAGTCGCCTCGAGCCGCCGGCGGCCCTCGAAGAGCGCGTCGTCAGCGCGCTGCGCCAGCGCGGCCTGGTCAGGCCCGCGCCCCGCCGACCGAGGGTCCCTTGGCTCCTCGCCGCCTGTCTGCTCGCCGCCCTCGGCGGCTGGTGGGGACGCTCTCTGGTCGAGACGTCGACCCCGCCCCGGGCGGCCGGCGACCACTACCTGCTGCTGCTCACCGAGCCCCGCCCCCTGGCGACGGACAAGCCGATGCCCGAGCTGGTCGCCGAGTACGCCGCCTGGGGCGCCGAGCTCGCCGAAGAGGGCAAGATCATCGCCGCCGCCCGACTCAGGCCCGGCGGCGAGCACCTCAAACCGCCGGCAAGCCCGACCGGCGAAGAGATCGCCCAGGTCACCGGCTACTTCATCCTGATCGCGCCGGACCTCGAGACCGCCCGCGCCATTGCCGCCACCTGTCCGCACCTGGCCTACGACGGCGAGATCAGCGTCCGCCGCCTCTACGGCGACACCTCTCCCCCGCGGCGCTAGGCTAAAGCGGCGCGCTCAGCAGGGATTTGCGCCATTGAATCCGAGAGGCGGCCAGCCACAGGCCGTCGTCCGAGAAGCGGGGATGCACGAGGTCGGCGCCAGGGTCGAAGGCGAGGAGTCGCGCGGTGCTCGCGCCATCATCGATAGCGGCGGTCGCGGCGACCTCCCACAGGCCCATGCGCTCGCCGGCCAGGCCCGAGAACAACAAGGTCGTTCCGTCCGGTGACCAGTCCACGTCGCCGATGGTCGAGCTCTCGAACTCGGCGATGCGGACGGGCTGCCCTCCTTCGCTTCTCCGGACCCAGAGGGCCTTGCGCTGGTCTCCTTCGCTCGTCACCAGAGCGAGCTCGCCCTGGGGTCCGAAGATGACATTGTCGACACCGAAGGCGCCCGCAGGCGTCCTCACCTGGATTTGCTCCAAGAGCTCTCCGGATGTCGGGTCGATGGTGATCACCCAGGCGGAGGAGGCATTGCCCTCGTCGTGGCGATGGGAGCAGAAGGCGAGCTTGCGGGAGTCGGGCGACCAATCGACCATCCCGACGTCGAATCCGAAGTCGCTGAGGCGAATCTCCGCAGCCTCCGGCACGTCCGCTCGCTTGAGGTAGACGTCGTCCGTGCTGCCTGGCTCCGAGTAGGACGACACCGGCTGCGGAGCGCGGTGAGAGTGGTAGGCGATCCACCGGCCGTTCGGCGACCATGTCGGCGTGAAGTCCTCGTGCCATCCCACGACGAGCGGCCGACCCGGACCAACCCGGCCATCGACACCGATGGTGGAGATCCAGGCATCGAGATTGAGCACCATGTCGGCCAGGCGCCAGGGGCCGACGGTGTATGCGATGGCCTCGCCGTCCGGCGACCACACGGGAAGCTGGCCGTGGCGCGCGATCACCTCCATCGGGCCACCGCCAGCGGCCATGCGGACGACTTGTTGGACGACTTCGTTGCGGGTCCAGGTCACGCGGCCATCAGCGATCGACGGCGAGAAGTCGTCGGCGCTCGGAGCCCCGGCGACGTACTGCAACGATCCGTCCATCCGCACCGCCCACAGATCGAGGTCGCGATCGGAAAAGGGAGCGTGACGCTCGGCGGCGACCGGTGGGCCCGGAGAAGCCAGGGCCACGAGCACCCTCGCGGGATCCTCTGCATAAGCAATCGGACTCCAAAAGAGCGGCGCATCGAGTCCCCGGCGGATGGCGTGGGAACCTTCGCCCGCTCGGTAGGCGAACAAGGTGCAGGAGCCATCGGGCTGTTGGACCAGCACGAAGAGCTGATCGCCGTCATCGCTCCACACCATGCCCCGCGCGGGGCCCTCGAGATCGTGCTCCTCGGTCGCGCCCTGCCGGCGGATCACCAGGCGTTCCCCTGCTTCGGGACTGCGCTCCGTCCAGGCCACCTCGGCACCGGCTCGGCTCCACACCGCGGTTCGGTGCGGCGGCGCATCGGCCATGGGCCGTGGTTCGGTTCCCGTTCCGAGCTCCAGCCAGGTGCGCGACGGCGAGAAGGTGAAGAAGGCGAGATCGCGGTCGCCGCGCTGAGTGGCGAATTGCGCCGGCGCCGGCAAGAGCGCACCAGACTCCGTGTCGAGGAGCGAAGGCCTGCCGCCCACCGTCCAGAACAGGAGGCGACCATCGCGGCTGGTGTGCGACTCCGAGAAGGTGGGCTCGAACCAGCCCGAAGGCGTCACCGAGTGGAGCACGCGCGGAACGGCTCGGGCATCGGCCTCTGGCGGCGCATCCGGCAGCGACGGGGAGCTCACCCCACACGCCAGGCTCAGCAAGCCAGCGGTCAAAAAGGCGAGCATGGTTGCAGCGTCCGAAATCGTCCTCACGAGACCGGCTCCTTTCGTCGAAAGCGTTGATGGGAGGTGAGAGGGCGCTGCGGCTCGAATCCAACAGCTCGGCGAAAGCTGCGCCTGAACCACCCGGCTCGCGACCCCGTCCCAACCCGTCGTCAAGAAGGGGACTCACCGTGGGAAGAGTACCGGACCGGGAACAGGTCTTGGGCAGGGGCCACCGCGATCGACGGCGGTTGCCCCTGCCATCGCCTGCTACTCGGGCAACCGCGTGAGCAGGCCTCGAGCTCGCTGGCGCAGCAGCGGAGCTTCGTCCGGGTCGGCTGCCATGGCGGTGAGCGATGCTCGACTCACCGCCGCCCAAGGCGCCAGCCGCTCGAGGAGGCGGTGCTGGCGCTACAAGACGCCTACGAAGCTCGCGACGGCTGGGAGCTGCCGTTCCTCGCGGTCTATCCGCTCTATGCTCCGCTGCGCTCGGACGAGCGATTCCAGGCGATCGTGCGGGGCGTCCTCGGTCCATTGGCACCTGCCTTCGGACAGACCAAGGAAGCCACATCCGAGAGCCTTCTCGACGACACTCTGGATGCCGAGCCAGAAGTTCCGACCGCAGACTAGTCCGGGACCGGAACCGGCTTTCTCTCCTCCCAGCGATGTCCGCACTGACGGCAGACCAGAAACGGGCTCTGCAGCTTGAAGTAGGCGAGGATCGCGGGGATGAGCAGGAGAAGGCCGGGCAAGGGCAGCATGGTCAGACCGGCAGCGCGGCGTTTCTGGGGCACGGAATAGTAGTCCTGGCAGCCGCAGCGAGGACAGACTTCGAACGCGGTATCGGTGGCCTCGTCAACGGCCGCGCCGGCTTCCTCGCCGTGAGAGGCGAGCAGCTTCTCCGCCGCCTCGGAATCGGTCGCGGCCACCTGGAGACGAATCCCACCCAGGGCCACCCCGAGCTGCCAGTGAACACCGCCCATCTGCTCTTCCGGGATCCAGGCGGGTACGCCCGAGCCTTCGAGGGCTGAGCGAGCGAGCTGCGCCTCGACCAGGGACAGGTAGCGACCGACCGTGACCGGCGCTCCGGAGGGCGTCTTTGCCGACTCCATCGAGTTTTCGTTCACCCTCTGAAGCCTAGCAGGAAGCCTGCTGTGGGGCTCCCCGCCCGGGGCGCCCGGCCAGAGGCGCCCCCACCGGAGAGCTCTTCAGCAGATGGCTAGCCCTACCGCGCCTTGCGCTTATTCTTTCCCTTGAACAGCTTCAGGAAGAAGATGCGCGCCGCGACGTCGCCTTCGGCGGGGCCGTCGAGGGCGGTGCCGATTTCGAAGTCGACGAGCATTTGCCAGGGCAGGGTGAGGGTGCCGCCGACGCCGATGCCGGCGAGCAGCTCGCGGTCGAGGCCGATGTCCTCGGCGGTGGCCCAGACGGCGTCGGCTTCGACCTCGAAGCGAATCTTGTCGGCGGCGTTGATGCCGTACTCGAGGTGGGCTCCCTGGACCTCGTCGGCGCGCACCAGGCCGCTCGGATAGCCGGCGACGTTGCTGTCGGCGAAAAGGCCGAAGTCGTAGCGCGAGAAGCGGTCGAGGTTTTCACCGTCGAGGTGCTCGAGGTTGACCGTGAAGGCGCGGAAGTTGCGCAGCCAGAAGGTCTTCGACAGGTTGACCTGCCAGCGCACGTACTCTTCCTGGTCGGGGTCGAACTCGGTGTTGCCGGGCAGCCCCCAGAACTCCCAGTCGGCGCGCCGGTTGAGGCTGCCGGAGATTCCCAGGCGGTAGCCGGAGCGATCGTAGAAGAGCTCCGCCTGGGCAGTGTGGGTGAGGGTGTCCTGAGGTAGCACGAAGTCTTCCGCCGTGTCGTCGGCGCGGCCGTAGGAGGTGGTGCCCAAACGGTAGGTCAGATCGAGCTTGGCGAAGCGACCGAGGGGGCGGCCGAGGAACAGAGAGACCGAGGAGCTGCGACTCTCGACCTCTTCCGCCTCGACTTCTTCACCGTCGCGGAAGAGCTCGTCTCCGAAATCGACGAAGAAGCCGGAGAGGGCGACGCCGGCATTCCAGCGGCTGCCGAACAGCTCCGGCTCGGCGAGGTTGGCGTTGATGAAGGGACCGGCGAAAAAGACGTTGAGCTGGTTGCCGGAGTCGCGGAAATCGAAGTCCAGGTAGTTGAGACCGGCCAGCGGCAGCGGGAAGTCGACAGTCTCGTCCCAGAAGACACCGCCCACCAAGAACAGTCGGCTGGTGTCCTGCTCTTCTTCGACATAGCGCTCGCCGCTCTCGTCCTTACGCAGGTAGCGCAGCCCTTTCTCGGTATCGCGCACCATCGTGAAGTCCGAAGCCAGGGCCGCTTCCCGCGCCTGCTCGAAGCCGGCACCGTTGAGGCGCAGCTCGGTGACTTCCGTTTCACGCTCGAGGGGCACGGTGGCGCTGAACAGCGACAGCACCTGCTGGCTGACGATGCGCAGCGGCAGGACGAAGGCCTGCTGGCCCCACTGGCTGGCGTTGCCGACGTCGTCGACGGGCTCGAAGAAGGTGGTTTCCTCGTTCGAGATGACGTCGCCTTCGAGGCCGATCTGGGAGGCTCGGGTGCGCACCCGCGCGTAGAGCTCGCGATCCACCCAGACGGTGCCCTGGAAGAGGTTGCCGCCGGCGCCGCCATCGACCGGCTCGAAGTCCACCACCCAGCAGTCACGGCCATCGATGGTATCCGTGCCGCGCAGCGAGTAGCGGTAGTCCTTGGTGAAGCGAATCTCGACCGGCAGCGCCGCCGCCTTCTCGGGCTGGAAGAGGGGCAGCTCCGGTAGCTGCTTCGACTTCCACTTGACGCCATCGACATAGAAGTCCTGCCACACCCAGTCGAAGCCCTGCCCCCGGCGGTAGAAGAAGTCGCCGGCATAGGAGGCTTCGATCGAGCCCGGACCAGCCTGGATGCGCAGATGGAGGATGTTGCGCGACTGGTAGTGGTCGAGACGCCGCGCCTGGTCGTCTTCGAAGGCCTGCAGGCGACGCAGGATCTCCTCCACCGGCATCTGGCGCTCGTCGGCCACCTCGATGCGCTCGTCGAGGCCCTGGAGCTCCTGGGCACTCAGCCGGTCGACGCGCAGCAGAAGAGCCGCCGTCGGGTCGTCGAGGGTGACGAAGAGACGGCCGCCGCCACGGCTCTGGTCGAAGATGATGTCGTCCTCGCCGCTCTCCAGGCTGACCTGTCGCGGGCTGGCGAGCTGCGGATCGTCGAAGGACAAGGAAACCTTGTCGCTACCCGCCGCCGGCTCGACGACGACCCGCAGATCGAGATCCTCGCCGCGCACGAAGGCCCAGGCGCCGGCGGCACCGGTGGGAGAGGCGGTCTGCGAGTAAGAGAGGTCACCGGCGAACTCCCGGGCCAGGACCTTGAGGGGGGCCAGCGCCTCGGCTGTCGGTCGCGGCAAATCGAAGAAGGTCACCGCGGCACCAGCGACGGCCGATTCCGCCGCCCGCGCCAGAGCGCCGGCCGGAGCGTCCGGCCAGGCCAGCGCATCGACCGCCAGCGGCACCCCCGGATCGAGCTCCGCGAGCAGAATGGTCAAGGCCTCCAGGTCGGCGCCCGGAGTGACCGCGATGCCGTCGACATAGGCCGCCACCTCTTCGCCGTAGAGCTGCCGCAGAAAGCTCTCGTCGCCGCTCACCGGGCCGACGAAGAACGCCGCCTCGCCGGTGCCGGAACGACCGGCGGCTCCGGTCACCGCCACCGCCGCGCGCTTGATGAGGTAGGCCAGGTCGTCGGCGGTCATGGCACCGCCAGCGGGCTCCCAGACGGCCTGGATAGTGCCGCCACCACCGGCTCCCCCGGCGAGCGCCGTCAGGGTGCGGATCTCGCCCTCGAAGCGCTCGAGGTTTTGGCGCAAGGGCGCCGGCGTGCGGAAGACGGTGCGCACCCAGGGCTCGGCCCCGGCGCGCCGCACGGCGTCGGCCGCCGCCAGGTCGACCTCGCCGCCGAGCTCGACGGTCCAGGCCACGAACAGGCGATCGTCGGACCCCAGGGCGGGGTCCCCGGCGAGCGCCGCCAACGCGGCCATCGGGGCTTCGACCCGCACGCCGGCGCAGGGCGCGCAGTCGAGGCGGGCAGCCCGCAGCTCACCAGACATCACAGTCAACATCACGGCCACCGTCCACAAAGTCACTTTTCTGCTTGCCGACATGTCTTGCCTTTCAACGCTCACCGCGGGGGTGATCTCGGGAGTTCGCGGGCCGCACCGGGCCCGACGGCGACCCGGTGGGTCTCAAAGGTTATTCGATCCGTCCCTGCAATGGGATTCGAACCGGCTCGAAACCACTCTTTGCATCGCGGATGCCAACGCCGAAAGGGCGCTCCGCGGGCCCCCGGACTACACCGCCTGGAGCCGCCCGTCGGGCCGAAGCGGCAAGGTGTCCAGAAAAACGAACACACCGTCGACGGTCGACCGCGGCCAGCGCCCACGGCGGCGGCCGATCGGCCCAAACAGAGAGCGGGCCCACGGCCTTGTCGCGAGCACATGGCCGGCTGGGCCCGGGTTCACCCTTGACCCACGCCGCACTCTGCCGTAAATTCTCCTCGCTCATCGAGACCGGCAGAGGGAGAGGCCCTTTGATGCCGGGGCAACCTTCGAAGCAAACCACTTCGGAACGGTGCCAAATCCTACGGGAGCCGAAGGCTTACCGAGAGATGAGTTGCCACGGAGCTAGCGCTCGGCGCGGTAGGAAGTGGCAGCGATCCTCACGCAGGGTTCTCGACGACGAGCTCATCGCAAGGAGGATTGCCCGATGGCCTCAAATCCAACCCCCAGTCAGTCGATTCCACGGACTCCGCGACGCTGCGGCGCAATGGCGATCCGTGTCTGCATCTTCCGCTTCACCGACCGCCATTTTCAGAAAGGGAGCGTTCACTCATGATCACGACCAACCTCGGATATCCACGGATTGGCCCCGACCGCGAGCTCAAGCGTCTGGTGGAAGGGCACTGGCGCGGCAAGGTCAGCGCCGAGCAGCTCCTCGCCGGCGCCAAAGAGCTGCGTCTCGCTGGCTGGCGCAAGCAGGCCGAGGCGGGCATCGACCTGGTGCCGTCGAACGACTTTTCCCTCTATGACCAGGTGCTCGACCACATCGCGATGTTCGGAGCGGTGCCGGAGCGCTACGGCTGGCAGGGCGGCGACGTCGACCTGGCGACCTACTTCGCCATGGCGCGCGGCCACCAGGGGGTCACCGCCATGGAGATGACCAAGTGGTTCAACACCAACTACCACTACATCTCGGCGGAGCTCGACGGCCGCTTCTCGCTGACCGAGAACCGTCCGCTGACCGCTTGGCGCGAAGCCAAGGACGAGCTTGGCCTGGAGACCAAGCCGGTGATCATCGGCCCCTTGACCTTCCTCGCGCTGGCCAACAACCCCAACGATCTCGCCTTCTCGGGCCTCCTCGACAGCCTGTTGCCGCTCTACGGCCAGGTGCTGGCGGAGCTCGCCGAAGCCGGCGTCGAGTGGGTGCAGATGGACGAGCCGATCGCGGTCATGGACCTCGGCGACGAGCACCGTGAGCTGCTCACCCACTGCTACCGCACCCTCTCCCAGGGCAGCACCCCCAAGCTCATGGTGCAGACCTACTTCGAGGATCTCGGCGACAACTGGTCGACGGTGGTCGATCTGCCGGTCGCCGGCATAGGCCTCGATCTGGTGCGCGGCGCCGACAATCTCGAGCTGCTCGATCGCCACGGCTTCCCGTCGGACAAAGCCCTCGGCATCGGCGCGATCGACGGCCGCAACGTCTGGCGCACGGACCTGCGCGCCGCCCTCGGCACCCTCGAGCGCGTCGGCCGCCACTGCGACCTGTCCCAGGCGCACCTCGGACCGAGCTGTAGCCTTCTCCACCTGCCGGTCCACCTCGGCCTCGAAGGCGCCATGGACCCCAGCATCCGTGAGTGGATGGCCTACGCCGACGAGCGCCTGGCGGAGATCGCCGCCCTGCGGCGGGCCCACGACGAGGGCGCCTCAGCGGTGGCCGATGCCCTCGCCGAAAGCGACCAGATCGCCGCCCGGCGGCGCCAGGACCCGCGCCTCTCGAACGCCGCCGTCGCGGCGCGCCTCGCGGCCCTGACGGAAGACGACTTCCAGCGCGACACGGAGGATCAGGAGCGGCTGCGGCGGCAGAACGAGAAGCTCGGCCTGCCGCTCTTCCCCACCACCACCATCGGCTCCTTCCCGCAGACCGCCGAGGTCCGCCAGGCGCGCGCCAAGTACCGCTCCGGCAAGCTCGATGCGGCGGGCTACGACCAGTTCCTCGACGAGAAGTTCCGCGAGGTGGTGGCGCTGCAGGAGGAGCTCGGCCTCGACGTCCTGGTGCACGGCGAATTCGAGCGCAGCGACATGGTGGACTTCTTCGCCCAGCAGCTCGACGGTGTCGCCTTCATCGAGGGCTGGGTGCAGTCCTACGGCACCCGCTGCGTGCGACCGCCGCTGATCTACGGCGACGTGTCGCGCCCCGAGCCGATGACCGTCGAGGTCTCGAGCCGGGTTCAGAAGATGACCGACCGCCCCCTCAAGGGCATGCTCACCGGGCCGGTGACCATTTTGATGTGGAGCTTCCCGCGCAACGACGTGTCGCCGGATCACATCGCCAACCAGCTCGGACTCGCCATTCGTGACGAGGTGCGGGATCTCGAGGCCGCCGGGATTCCGGTGATCCAGATCGACGAACCGGCCTTCCGCGAAGGGCTGCCGCTGCAGCGCGCCGATCGCGCCGCCTACGAGGAGTGGGCGACGCGCGCCTTCCGGCTGTCGTCCTGTGGCGTGCGCGCCGAAACCCAGATCCACACCCACATGTGCTACAGCGAGTTCAACGAGCTGATGCCCGCCATCTACGCCCTCGGCGCCGACGTGATTTCGATCGAGAACTCGCGCTCGGCGAGCGAGCTCCTCGAAGCCTTCCGCGACTTCAACTACGACCGCGGCATCGGCCCCGGCGTCTACGACGTCCACAGCGAACGGGTGCCGTCCGTCGAGGAAATGTCCGACCTCCTGCGGCGCGCAGCGAAGGTGCTCTCGCCGCAGCGCCTGTGGGTCAATCCGGACTGTGGCCTCAAGACCCGCGGCTTCTCCGAAACGGAAGCTTCGTTGCGCAATCTGGTGGCCGCGGCGCGCGCCGTGCGCCAGGAGCTCGCCAGCGGGTAGAGGTCTCGCCGACACCACCAGGACGAGCCCAGGAAAGCCGCCCGTCGGGCCGGAAAACGGTCCGACGGGGGTTTCTTTGGGTCGTCGAAATCGTCATCATTGACAGGACTTTTCCGCCTCTCAAGAGGCCAGATCGCAGGTTCGAGTGACAGTTTTCCCGCGAGGTGTCCCAAAAAAGTACCCTAGCCCCACTTACTTAAGAGAGTAGGTCAATTAGACCGCCGGCCAAGGCCGGTTTCGAATGCGATGCGATGCCCAAGACCTTCACCCCCTACTCTCAGGAGGAAACTGCCATGATCAGTGATGCAACAAACCAGCTCGACGAAAGGGTCGGACCGCGGGGAGGCACCACGACTCTCACCAAGAGTGGGATGGTTCGGAAGAATTTCTGGCTGCCGGTGGACGAAGCCGAGGCTCTCCGCCTGAAGGCCTTCAACGAGCGCCGGACCGAGGCCGACATCATCCGTCAGGCCTTGCGCGGAACCCTCGGACTCGACGACTGACCCTCATCGCCACCTTTCCGGTGGCTTGCCGTGGGGAAAGGCCAGGGGCGCCGCGGCGACTCGAGAATCCCCCCTCTCTGAAGAGAGCGGGGGTTTTTCTTTGCGCGCTGACGGGATCTCAGGCGCCTGATCCTCCCCAAGGGCCGAGAGCGTCGGCGAGCAGCCCGGAATCACCTTCGGAGCCAACGGTCAGCGAGAACCGCGACCGCGGAAGATTTCGAGGTAACTCTCCAGAGTCTCCAGAGCCAGTCGATCGGCGACCGGTTGCACCACTCGCACGCCGGCGCGGCGCATGCGCTGGGTCAGGCGCCGGTTGGCGAGCAGGATCTCGAGCGCCGACGCCTGGGCATAGGCGGCGTCGGCATCGACCGGCGGGTCGAGGGCGAGGTGAGAGAGCTCGGCATCCTGAAGGTTGATCAACATCGGCCGATGGCGCCGCTCGAGCTTCAAAAGAGCATCCCGCAGGACCTCGCCAGCTACCAAGTCGACCACCGAAGTGAACAACAGAACCGTCGCCCGCCGCGGCGAAGCGTCGATCGCCGCCTCCACCGCCAGGTCATAGGCCGGCTCCACCAGCCGGGCCTCGAAGTCGTAGAGGGCGCGATAGGCCGCCGCCATGCTGCGCCCGACGCGCACCGTACGCTCGACGCGATCGGAGAACCCGACCACCGTGACCTGGTCTCCGCGGGCGGCGGCCACCCGCGTCAGGGCGAGGGCCGCGGCCAGGGCATGATCGAGCTTGCTGCGCGCGCCGTCGAGGGAAGCCATCGCCCGAGCACCGTCGATCAAGACCACCAGCCGCGCGCCGCGCTCCCAGGTCTCCTCGCGCGTCACCAGCCGCCCATGACGCGCCGTCGCCTTCCAGTGGATGCGGTTGAGGGGATCCCCGGGGAGGTACTCGCGCAATCCGTAGGGCTCGCTGCCGACGCCCCGTAGGTGGCGATCGGGAGTGCCGAGCTGGCGGCGCTGGGCGAGCACCAGGAGCTGACCGACCTTGCCCTGCCAGCGAACCTGCGGGAAGACCGCCCGGCGCTCCACCGGCAGCAGGTCGCGCTGCGACCAGGCCAACCCCCACGGCCCGAGGCAACGCACCGTCAAGGGCGCCACCGCGTGATCGCCGCGGCGGCTGGGCGAGAGCTCGACCGACCACTCTCCACGACCACCGGCCGGTAGCTCCATCTCGTGCCGCCGCGGCGCCGGCGCCAAGGCCGGCGACAAGCCTTCCCGCAGGCGCAGCCGCAGGGCTCGGCTGGCCCGCGAGGTGACCGCCGTTTCGACCACCGCCGGGCTGTCCTGCACCAGCAGCGGCGGCCACTCCCGGCGCGCCTCCAGGGAGGCCCCCGCGGCGCGCCGCAAGTCGACCGCGAAGGCGAGCAGCAGAAGGGCATCGACGGCGAAGGCCATCGGCACCATCCAGGGCAGCAGCAGCCCCGCCGGCAGCAGCAAGGTGACCAGCCCGAGGGCCGCCAACAGGCGAGTCGAAGGCATCTAGCCCGGCCTTCTCAGCAGGATTCTCGGCGCCGGCGCCGACCCCGCCCTCACTAGTGAGGAACCTCGACTTCGTCGGCCAGGGAGCTCAAGACGCTGGCAGGGGTGTGACCTTCGAGCTCGGACTCCGCCTGCAGCAGGATGCGGTGCCCCCAGCAGGCGTCGAGGAAGCGCTTGAGATCGTCCGGCAGAACGAAGTCCCGGCCCTCGATCAAGGCCGACGAGCGCGCCGCCCCGAGCAGCGCCAAGGCTCCCCGCGGACTGACCCCGATCTCGAGATGGGGTGACCTGCGAACCGCCTCGGCGAGGCGCCACAGGTAGTCGAGCAGCTCGTCGGCGACGTGTACGGCACCCGCCGCCTGGCGCAGACCGAGGGCCTCGTCGGCGTTCAGGGCCGGCTCCGCCGGCGCCGCCCCGAGGGTTCCGGCCAAGGCCCGCCGATAGAGCTCGATCTCGGCTTCCTTGGCGGGAACGTCGAGGCGGATGCGCATCTGGAAGCGGTCGAGCTGGGCCTCCGGCAGCGGATAGACCCCTTCGAGCTCGATCGGATTCTGCGTCGCGATGACGAAGAATCCCTCCGCCAGACGGTGGGCCTCGCCGTCGATCGTCACCTGCCCCTCCTCCATCGCCTCGAGCAGCGCCGCCTGAGTCTTGGGCGGCGTGCGGTTGATCTCGTCGGCCATCAGGATCTGCGTGAACACCGGCCCCTTGAGCAGGCGAAAGCTCTGGCTCGAGGCCTCGAAAACGTTGGTGCCGAGGAGGTCCGCCGGCATCAGGTCGGGGGTGAACTGCACCCGCCGGAAGGGCACCCCGAGACAATCCGCAAAGGTGCGGGCAAGCAGCGTCTTGCCCAATCCCGGCATGCCCTCGAGAAGCACATGACCGCCCGAGGCATAGGCCCCGACGAGAGACTCCACCACCGCCCGCTGGCCCAGAATGGTGCCTTCCACGGCGTCGACCAGGCGCTGCACCGCCGCCCCCTGCTGCGTCTCACTCATCACTATCGACTCCTCCCAAGCGGCGTCGTACCGCCAGTTTTCTCGCCCACTCCAGGAAACCCTTCGCCGTCACCCGGGCGGCCTCGCGGCGCCAGGACGAGGCCAGGCGCAGGCGGCTGTCGAGCTCTTCGGAGCGCGCCACCAGGGCTTCGGCGACTTCGCGATGGTGGCCGGCCCGTCGATGCAGCGCTCCCAGGCCGCGCAAGAAGATCGCCGTCGAACCGACCAGCACCGGCGCTTCCCGCCACGGCGTTCCGAATCGCCGACCAAGGGCCCAGGCGCTCACCCCGTAGAGCACCAGCAGGTGCAGGCCGAGCAAGGAAAAGACCCTCCGCCCGACGGGGTTGTCCTCGCCAACGTCGGCTCCCCGCACGCCGAGAGCGTGCTCGTCGAAAATCCACGGCGACGGCACCTCGGCGGCCAACGAAGCCAACAGATCGGCGTTGCCTCCCTGGCGCAGAGACGAGTTGACCACCGCCCGCAACGGCATCACCCAAAAGCGCGAGACGCCGCGATCGACGGCAAACACCAGCGGCTCACCGCCGGGAGCGCGGTAGAGCACCCGCGACCCCGCCGGCGCCAGCGGAACCCAGGTGACGGCCGGCATGACCAGCGGCTCGAAGCCCTCGGCCTCGGCCTCGACGGTCCAGATTTCGCGGGTATAGCGAAACCACTCCGCCGGCGCCACCGGGGGATCGTCGCGCACCGCGGCGAGGGGCATGTCGAAGGACCCGAAGGTGGTGTCCTCGTCGTCGTTCAGATTGCCCGAATAGAGCAGGATCGCGGTGCCGCGCCAGCGCCGCAGGAACTCCCCGCGCTCCTCCGAGCGCAGCGAAAAAAGGCGCCACGGGAAAATCGAAACCAAGGTCCCGGAAAGCTCCTCTTCGAGGGTTTCGGGATCGCGATCGAGGGTTTCCGTCGCCACCCCCTGAAGCTCCACCAGCTGCCGCGCCGCCAGCAACCCACCGGCGCGTTTCGACAGGGAGCTCGCCGGCGGACTGTGGTCGGCCAGCAGCACCGCCAGCACCATCACCACCAGCAGCACCGAGCCGACGATCAGCAGCCGTTTCACGAGAGGCTTGCCTCCAGGCGGCTGGCGAGGCGCTCGACCTCGCCGAGGGCGGCGCCCTCCGGACCGTAGCGCAGGCGATCGAGGCGCCCCACGGAATCCCTGAGATCGAGGCGCTCGGCACGCCTCAGGAGCTCACGCCCGGTCCAGCTCGGATCGGCCTCGGAGCCCGCCAGCGAGCGGGCTAGCCACCACCACAGCGCTTCGAGGGCAGCGTCGGCATCGCCAGACCGCAGCCGCTGACCGAAAATCCGCCACCAGGCGGTGGCATCGAGGGGCCCGTCGGCCGGCTCGCCGACCAGCGGGCCGGCCAAGGTCGCGCGCCGCCGCGGGCGGCGCTGGCCGACCAGCGCCAGGAGGAACCAGGCGAAAACGGTCAGCGCCGAGGCGATCACCACCGAGGCGATCAACACCAGGACCGTCTTCGGAGCCAGGCTGGGCAAGACCACCCGTCGGGTCAGGGTCTCGAACCAGGTCTTGATGGCGTAGGACAGGTAATCGGCGGCACCGGGCTCCTCGGCTCGGGCGACGATCTTCTGTTGGCGATAGATGCCCTCGAGACCCTCACGATCGGCCGCTACCGCGGCGAGATCGACCGGCTCGTACTCCGAGAGCTCCGCTTCGTCTCCGGCCGGGGCTTCGGACTCTGGAGGCTCCTGCTCCGTCTGGTCGGCACCACCGTCGGCACTGCGGGGCGCAGCGGCCGGCTCGCCGGCCGCGCTGGCGAAGCCTTCACCACCGACCAGGCCCGCGACCAGCGCGAGAACGAGCCAACGGCGCCTCAACGGATGGGATCCTCATCCCGCGGCAAGGGATCCTGGGCCGCGCCATCCTCCTCCGCGGCGCCCCCCTCTGCCGGGCCGGCAGCGCTTCCTTCCACCGCCGTCTCGGCATCCAGCGCCGGTGGCGCGGCCGGAGCACCGCCACCGCCGGCTACCACGCCGGGATTCACCGCCGCGGGCGCCGTGGCGACGTCGCCGCTGCCCGGTGCCATGCGGTCGAGCTCACCGAGGGCGGCTTCGAGGTCTCCCCCTTCGCGACGCCGCACGGTGTCGTGGTAGAGCAGCGCCGAGCAATGGCTGATGTAGAGGGAGAGCACCGTCGAGGCCAGGACTCCGAGCACCGAGCCGGCGAGCTGCAGCGAGAGCGACACCGGCGACGCCTGGATCGCGAAGGGATCTTCACCAACGCCGATATCGCGCAAGATCAGTACCTGGCGCAAGATCTCGAACGGCAACTGGATGAGAAACGAGATCGCCCACGACAGCACCATGCCGACCACCACCAGGGCGAAGGCCCGCATCAGGGGGTTGTGGGGGAAGTTGTCCAGCGGATTCAGACCGGCGAGCTCGACGCTGCGCTCGATGGCGCGGCTCCCATAGCGCCCTTCCTCGACCATCGCCGGGAGGCAGAAGCTGAGCAGAGGAATCACGTAGAAAGCCGGAACCAGACAGGCCAAGAAGGCGAAGAAGACCAGGATGCCGATCAGCAGCAGAGTCCCGAAGGCTCTCGGCCTGAGGGCGAAGAGATAGGCTCGTCGGAAGTCGACCGCCCGGTCCGCAACCACATCGAGAGCCGTGACCGCCACCGCCACATAGACCAGGTAGCTCAACATCGCCACCAGCAGCATGGCGAAGATGATGACGGCGCCGCCGGCCATGTCACCGACCGAGAAGCGCTGCATCATGCCGAGCTGGGCCAGGACGGTGAGCACCGAAATCCCCACCATCGGCAACGCAAAGGGCAGGTAGAGCTGCCGGAGGCGGCTGCGGGTGAGCTTCATGCCCTCATCGAGGAGCATGCGGAACGGAAGAATGCGAGCCGTCGTCAAGAGTCAGCCTCCTTCAGCCAGGGGTTCCAGGCGAGTATCAGAAAGATTCCTTGCAGGGAAAGGCCGACGGCCGTCTTGACCACCGCCGGCACTCCCGGAGCGGGCGAGATGTAGCCTTCGACCACCCCCAGCACCAGCAACCAGGGCAGACAGCCGAGCATGACCGTCAGCGAGCTGCGAGCGGCATCGGCCAGAGCCACGCCGCGCGGACGATCATCGGCCGCCACCAGAGCCTTCCCGAGGGTCAGACCGGCCGCCGCCGAGACCACGATCAGGGTCAGCTCCAGGGGACCGTGGGCGGCGATGAACTCGAACAGCTGCCCCGCCATGGCGTAGTGCATCGTGAGGCTCAGCACAGCGCCGAGCATGACGCCGTTGAGGAGCAGGATGTAGAGGCTGAGGAGGCCTGCCAGGGCACCGCCGGCCCAGGCCGTCATCGCGACCGACATGTTGTTGGTGGCGATCTCCGATGACGCCGTCGACGACGGCACGGTGGTGCCGAGGGCTTCGGTCCAGAGCTCGCCCTCGGCCAGCCCCTGGCGCGCCTCTTCGCCGACGAAGGCGACCCCCAGCTCCGGCCGCGCCGCCGCCGCGATCAGCCCGAGGGCGACCGCCCCGAGGAAGATGATCACCGCCACCGCCGTCGTCCCGGCCTGGGCGCGGAAGGCGCGCGGGAAGCGCTGCGCGAAGAAATGCCCGAGGCCCCGCCGCCGCCCCCGGTTCTCGCCGGCGAGACGGCGCGTTCCCTCGAGGGCTAGGCGGCGCAGGCGGCGAGCGGCGCCGGTTTCGGGAAAGCGCTGCGCCGCCAAGGCATGATCGTGAAGAATCTGCCGGTAGCGAAAGGACAGTTGCTCGAGGTCCTCGTAGCCGACACGGCGCAGCTTCGGCCCGGCCTTCTCGAGGGACTGCTCGAAGGCATCCCAAACCGGCTCTCGGCCGGCGACGAAGCGCTGATAGCCGTTCATCGCTCGCGGACGTCGAGGGCCTGCCGCAAGGCCTCCAAGGGATCCTCGAGGTTGGCGCCGGCGAGCAGCTCCGGCTCGTCCCGCTCGACCAGCCGTAGCAGGCGCCGAGCGAGGAGAATCGACTGCGCCCGGTCGAGCTCGTCGCTGCGCCGCAGAAAGGACTCGGCGAGGGCCACCTCACGGCTACCCCAGGTCGCCGGCGTGCGGCCGAGGACGACCTCGTGGCCGGGCTCCCGGCCGTGCACCACCAAGGTTCCACCGAGGCGGTCGCCGAGGCGCCGGGCCAAGGGATCGAAGGCGATCAGAGGCACTCCGACGATCAGGTCGACGACCCGGATGAAGTTGCGAATCAACAGTGCCCAGATTCCGGGTCGCCCACCCTGGCGGGTCACCACCCGCAGGCGCAAGGCCTTCTTGCCGAGGGTCTGACCGCCGAAGACGATCTCGCTGACCGCAAAGTAGCCCCAATGGACCAAGAATCCGACCAGCGCCATCAGCGCCACGATCCAACCACCATCGAAGAGCTCGTCGCCGACGAAGATCAGCAAGAAGATCAGCGCCACATTGATCACCGTCATCAGGAAGTAGTCGATGGTGACGGCGAGGGACCGACTGCCGAGGCCCGCGATGGGCAGCTCGAGGGCAATGTTGTCGATGCCGAGAACGGTTTCGTCTTTCATCTCTGAGCAGGGCGTCTACGACCACGCCGGCGCGGCGATTTCGAGGGTGGATTCGATGGCGCCCATCGTACCCCAGCACCGGCGAGGACCCGCCGAGAATTGAACGCGCGGAAAGGCCGTTTTCCTCGTCTTCGGTCGAGTCGTCGGCCGGGCATCGCTTGTCAATCCCCCCTCTCAACCCTTACCATGCGCATCGATCGATCCATCCATCGAAAAAAGAGCCCGACTGGCATGTCTTCCCGCCGAATCCTGCGCTTCGTCCACTGTGCGGATCTGCATCTCGACAGCCCCTTCGAAGGGCTCGCCACGGTCGATCCGGAGATCGCCGAGACCCTGCGCGCCTCGACCTTCCAGGCCTTCGAGCGGGTGGTCGACCTGGCGATTCGGGAAGAAGCCGACTTCTTGATCGTCGCCGGCGACGTCTACGACTCGGCGAGCAGCAGCCTGGCGGCGCAGCTGCGATTTCGCGCCGGCCTCGAGCGGGTGACCGACGAGGGCATCCGCTGCTTCGTGGCGCACGGCAACCACGACCCCCTGTCCGGCTGGGACGCCGGCCTCGCCCTGCCACCGGGAGCCCACCGCTTTGGCGGTGATCGCATCGAGCGCGTGCTGGTGCGGCGACGCGGCGAAGACCTCGCCGCGGTCTACGGCATCAGCTACGCCCAACGGGTGGTCGAGGAGAACCTGGCGCAGCGCTTCGCCGCCAGCGGTGACACCTTCTCCATCGGCGTGCTCCACTGCGAGGTGGTCGAAGGGCAGACGGCGTCACCCTACGCACCGTGCTCCTTCACCGACCTCGAGCGCTCCGGCGTCGACTACTGGGCCCTCGGCCACTCCCACGCCCCACGGGTGCTCGGCGACGAACATCCGACGGTGGTCTACGCCGGCACACCCCAAGGCCGGCACCCGCGCGAGATCGGACCCCACGGCTGCTTCCTGGTCGATGTCGAAGCCCTCGAAGAGGGTGGCTACCGGACCCACCCGCGCTTCGTCGCCACGGACGTCGTCCGCTGGTCCCGGGCTCTGCTCGACATCGCCGAGGTGCCCGACCTCGAACGGCTACTCGACAAGATCCATCAGGTCATCGCCGGCGAACGGGAGCGTTCCCGCGAGCCGGACGGGCGGCCGCGGCCGACGGTCCTCCGGCTCGAGCTGATCGGTCGCGGTCCCCTGCACAAGCTTCTGCAGCAGATCGATGCCGAGCGCGACCTGGCCCAACCGCTGCGCCGCGGTGAGAAGGACCGCGACGACCAGGTGTGGATCGAATCCGTGCGCATCGCCTCGCGGCCGGCCCTCGACGCCGCCGAACTGCGACGGCAAGAGTCCTCCCTGGGTGATTTCCTCCGCGCCACCGACCGCCTGCGCGAGCAGACGGCGCCAGCCGAAGAGATTCGGCAGCGCCTTGGCCGACGCGGCGAGTTCGCTCGCCTGGCGGCGATCGTGCGGACGATGGAGGACCATGAGCTCCTCGCCCTCATCGACGAAGCCGAAGCCCTCGGCCTCGACCTGCTCGCCGATGGCGGCGAAACTCCCACCTGAGGCCCCGCCGGTGCATATCGACAGCTTTCACATCGACGGCTTCGGGGTCTTTCACGACCAGGGATTGCGCGCCGTGCCGAAAGGGCTGGCGCTGTTCTACGGACCCAACGAGTCCGGCAAGACGACCCTGATGGAGTTCCTGCGCTCGACCCTCTTCGGAGTCGGCCGGCGCCGGGGCAACAGCTATCCGCCGCTGGCCGGGGGCAATCACGGCGGTCGGCTGCGGGTGGTGACCGACGCCGGACGGGTCCTCACCCTGCATCTCGAAGGCCGCACCCACCGCATCGTCGATGAAGCCCTGCCGACCGCCGCGCGCGACGAGTCCCTGACCCCGGAAGGGCTTTGGGGGATGGACCGACGGAGCTACGAACGCCTCTTCGCGGTCGGCCTCGAAGACCTCCAAGGGCTCGACATCCTGACCGATCGGGCGACCCGCGACCGGCTCTTCGCACGCGGCATGGGGGCCGGCGCCGACGCCTTGCCCGGAGCCCTCGAAGAGCTCGACCGGCGGATGGCGGAAATCGTCGGCCAGCGCCCTGGCAACCGGCTTCTGGACCGTCTCGAAGAGCGCCTCGAGCACCTCGAGGAACCGCTCGCCGAAGGTCGCCAGCGGGCCGCCGAGTATCGCCGCTGCCAGGGCGAGCTGCGCCAGCTCGAAGAAAACCTCACGGAGCTGCAGAAGGCCCGTCACCGCTGCCAGAGCAAGCGCGAGCGGGTGGAGCGCATGGTGCGGGCTCGCAGCCCCTGGAAGCGCTTGCAGCAAGCCCGCCAGGCGCTGCAAGAGAACGCCGTCGCCGCCGACTTCCCGGCCGATGGCGAGCGCCGCCTGGCCGATCTCGAGGAGGAGATCGCTTCCCTCGAGGCCACCGCCGAGCAGGCCTCCAGCCAGCGCGGCACCGCCCTGTCGGTGCCGAGCCTGATCTTCGGACTGCTCGCCGTCGGTGCCGGAGCCGCCTTCCTGGTCTCCCAGGGCGAGCCCACCGGCGCCCTCGCCGTCGCCGTTCTCGGCGCCTTGCTGGTGTGGATCCTGGCGCGACCGCGAAGACCCGCCGGGGACGAGTCCCTCGACCACTTCCTCGACTACCGCCTCGAGGCCCGCCGCGCCGAGCTCACCGCCCTGCTCGAGGAAGCCGGCGGAAACCGCCAACTGCTGCTCGAACGGTCCCGGCAGCACGAGCTCTGGAAGCGGGCCCGGGACGAAGAGCACAGCGCTCGCCTCGAGCTCGCCGCCCTGGTCGGCGACGAGGCCCAGCAGCCGAGCTTCGAACGCGCCCTCGATCAGGGGGATCCCCTCGAGTCGGAGGACGCCCTGGTGGTCGAGCTCCACGGCCTCGAGGAGGAGATTCAACAGGGCGAACGCCGCATCGGCGCACTGCGCGAGAGGCTCGAGAAGCTGGCCGGCGACGACGGGCCGGGACGGCTCCGGATGGCCCACCAGGCGCTGGTCGAGCGGCGCCACCGCGGCGTCCGGGACTGGGCGCGCTTGGCCCTCACCCAATCGCTCCTCGGCGACGCCGCCTCGGCCTGGGAACGGGAGCGCCGGCCGCGGGTGCTACAGCGCGCGGCGGACCTGCTCGCGCTGATGACCGGCGGGCGCTATCGCCTGGTGTCGACGGACGACGGTTCCGGCGCCCTCGAGCTCGAAGAAGTGGGCCTACGCCGCAAGGGCGAAGGCACCTGGAGTAGCGGCCTGGCGGACCAGGTCTATCTCGCCCTGCGCCTCGGCCTGGCCCGCGAGCTGGCGCGCAAGAGCGACCCCCTTCCGATCATCCTGGACGACATCCACGTGCGCTTCGATCCCCAGCGTCGGCGGGCCGTAATGTCCGTCGCCCTCGAGCTCGCCCGTCACGGCCAGGTGATCTTCTTCTCCTGTCAACCGGAGGTCTGCGATCTGGTCGCGGATCTGCGCGACGAGCCGCGTTGGGCACAAGTGCCGGTCGGCATCTACCGCATCGAAGAGGGCCACATCCACTCCGCCTGAGGCCGCCCGCCCGCCTTCCCGCCGCTGGCGTCCCCTACTCGCGTCCGCCCTGGATCGCACCCTCCATGCGCTGCAGGCGCACCGGAATGATGCTCTCCGTTTCGAGGCCGTCGGGGCCGTTGGTGATCACCCGCAGGTCCTGGAAGAACTCCCCCACCGGCACCACCATCTTGCCGCCGACCTTGAGCTGGTCGACCAGGGGCTGGGGCAGCTCCGGCGGCGCCGCCGTCAGGATCACAGCATCGAAGGGGCCGGCCTCGGGCCAGCCCTTGTAGCCATCGCCGGCGCGTACCTGGACGTTGTCGTATCCCAGGCGGTCGAGGCGCCGCCGAGCGTCGGCGGCGAACTGCTCGATGATCTCCATCGAGTAGACCTCGCCGGCGACCCGCGACAGCACCGCCGTGTGGTAGCCGGAGCCGGTGCCGATCTCGAGCACCTTGTCCCCGGACCCGAGGTCGAGGAGCTGGGTCATCAAGGCGACGATGTAGGGCTGGTAGACGGTCTGGCCGTGACCGAGGGAAAGGGCGCTGTCTTCGTAGGCCCGCAAGCGCAGCGACTCGGGCACGAAGTCATGGCGTGGCACTTCGGCCATCGCCGCCAGAACCCGTTCATCGGTCACCCCGCGGCCGCGGAGCTGATCGAGCATGGCGTTGCGCTCGACGCTCAGCGGTCCCGCCAGCGGCGCGCTCTGGGCCGATACCGAGGCGGCGCCGGCGAGGGCGATCAGGGCCCAGCCGACCAGGATCGACGCCGAGCGCCAACGAAGTGCTGTCATGGTTCACCTCCCCGTCGGTAGACGACGGCTCCGTCGACCAGGGTCAAATCGATGGGCAAACGAGCGAGCTCGGCCTCGGCAACGCTCATCGGGTCGCCGGCGAAGACCACCAGGTCGGCCCGCTTGCCGACGGCCAGAGATCCCACCTCGTGGTCGAGGAAAATCGAGTAGGCGGCGTCGAGGGTGAAGGCGCGCAGCGCCTCCTGACGCGTCAGGCGCTCTCCCGGCAGCCAACCCCCGACGGGCTTGCCGGTGAGATCCATGCGGGTGACGGCGGCATAGAGCCCGTGGCGGGGATCGGGCTTCTCGACCGGGAAGTCGCTGCCGAAAGCCAACCGGCCTCCGGCGTCCAGCACCTTGCGCCAGGCATAGGCCCCGACCAAGCGCTGGTCGCCGACCCGGTCGCCGGCCCACGGCATATCGGAGGTGGCGTGGGTCGGCTGCATCGAAGCGATCACGCCGAGGCGGGCCATGCGCTCGAGGTCCGCCGGCCGCGCCACCTGGACGTGCTCGATGCGGAAGCGGGCTGCCGGCCGCGGTCCCCCGAAGGCGCGCTCGAAGGCGTCGAGCACCACCAGGTTGGCGCGGTCACCGATGGCGTGCACGCCGACCTGGAAGCCGCGCTCGAGGGCGCGGCGCGAGACGGTCTCGAGGTGGGCACTGGTCGAGGTCAGAAGACCGAGATTGGCGGCATCGTCCGAATAGGGCTCGATGAGGGCGGCGCCACGGCTACCGAGGGCACCATCGGCATAGAGCTTGATCGCCCGCACCGAAACACGCGCCTCGGGGTCGATCAGCGGCCCGGCCTCGAACCAGCGATCGAGCAGCGCCGCATCGTCGCCCAGGAACAGCGACGCCCGCAGCGGCAGCTCGGAACGTCGCGCCAGCGCCCGATAGGCGGCGATCACCTCGTCGCCGACTCCGAGATCCGTCACGGTGGTCAGCCCGAGGGCGACGCAGGTCTCGGCGGCGAGCTGGATGCGACGCTCGAGCTCGGCACCGGTGGCGCGGTCCAGGCGGTTGCGGAAGGGCGCCATGGCGTTGTCGATCAAGACCCCCGTCAGGCCCCCCTCGGCATCGCGTAGAAAGAGCCCACCGGAGGGATCGGCGATGTCCGCCGGGATCTCGAGCACCTCGATGGCGCGCTGGTTGATCAACGCCGCGTGCCCATCGATGCGACGCATCCACACCGGATGGTCGGGCACCGCCGCGCTGAGCGCCGCGTGGTGCGGGAATTGCTTGCCCGGCCAGCGGTTCTGATCCCAACCGCGGCCCTGGATCCAGCTCCCCGGAGTGCTCTGGGCGGCGGCCCGGGCGATGCGCTCGATCACCTCCTCGTAGGTGTCGACCCCGGCCAGGTCGACCTGGACCAACGCATCGCCGAGGCCCGCGAGGTGGGAGTGGGCATCGATCAACCCGGGAATCACGGCGCGGCCGGCGAGGTCGATGACCTCCGTATCCGGCCCCACCAAGGAATCGGCACCGTCGTCGGGACCGAGATAGACGATGCGCCCATCGCGCACCGCCAAGGTACCCGCCACCGGCTCCGGCGGCTCCACCGGATAGAACACCCCCTGCCTCAGCAAGAGGTCGGCAGCGTCCTCTCGAGCGGCCGCGCTGAGAGGCGAAAGGAGGACGAGGACGGAGCAAAGGAGCATTCTGATCATGATCTGGGCTCTCTCAAGTCTGGTCTCGTCCCGCATTCTGCCGCTTGAGAATGCAAAGGACAAGCCATCCGCCGAGGCAAGGTCACCGGCGATCGATGGTCGGGAGCGGCTGCTAAGATCTTTGCCGTGCCGCACGCCCAGCTCCTCGCCGTGAGCGACATTCGAGCCCTGATCGCCGACACCCTCGAGACCTCTCCAGCGGACGAAACGGAGCTCGCCTGGATCGAGGTCCGCCGACGCTCCGCCGACACCGCCGACGACGCCCCGCCCGAAAAGGTCGAGCGCACCATCGCCGTACGGGTGCTCGAGCGCGGCCGCTACGGCTCCTATCGCACCCCCTTTCCAACCCGCGGCGAGCTCCAGGGAGCGGTGCGCGAGGCCCTCGGCCTGGCGCGACTGGGCCCGAGCGACGAAGACGTTCGGCCGATCTCGAAGCGGGGGCGCAGCGCCCCCGCCCTCGACAGTGCCTACGACCCCGAGCTGGCAGCCCTCGACGGCGCCGCAGCGCACGAGATCCTGCAGCGTGGCCTCGACGATCAGGAAGCGGGCCGACTGTCCTGGGCGGAGGCCCGGGTGGTGGTCGCCAACAGCAAGGGACTCGAGCGCCAGGCCGAAGTCACCAGCGCCACCCTGGAGATCACCTGCGGCCAGGGAGCGGGGGCCGGTCGAGCCGCCGCCTCGGCCCGGCAGTTGAGCCGTCTCGACGCCGCGGCGACGTTGGAACGGGCTCGTCAGCGGCGTGGTCCGGCGGCCGGTGGCGAGCTCCCGGCGGAGCCCTTCGGTCTGGTGCTGTCGGCGGAAGTGATCGCCCAGCTCATCTTCCTACTCAACCACCACGCCCTGTCGGCGCAGTCCTTCCACGACGAGAGCTCGTGGTTGCGAAGCTCCCTCGGGCACCAGGTCTTCGACGCCGCCCTGTCGCTCGGCGATCGCGGCGAAGACGACGCCGGCCTGCCCTTCCCTTTCGACTTCTATGGCGCCCGCAAACGCAACATCGAGCTGATCGTCGAGGGTGTGGTGCGCAGCCCGGCGGTGGATCACGCCCTCTCGACCACCCTCGGCCGGCCGGTGACGCCGCTCGCCGTCGCCGCCAAGGAATCGGTGGCCGGCAACCTGTTCGTCGGAGCCGGGAAGCTGCGCGAGACAGAGCTCGTCGAGCTCACCGGCGAGGGCTTGTGGATCGGCTGGATCGACGGCCTCGAATGCTACGACCCGGCGACCCTCTCCTTCCGGGCAAGGGCACGGGGAGTGCGCCGCATCCGCGGCGGCGTGCGCGCCGAGTCGATCGGCGAATTGCTCTGGGAGGATCGCCTCTCGCGCCTCTTCTCGCGAATTGCCGGCCTCGGCCGGGAAGCCCTCTGTCTCGACCTGCGTCAGTCCGTCCTGGGGGGTATCGTCACGCCGCCGATGGCCTTCCCGGAGGCGGTCGGCCTGTCCTGAGCGATGACCTGGGAAGCCGCGGGCACCTAGCCCGACCGTCTCACCAGCACCACCGTCTGATCATCACCCTGCGGTAAGCCGGCAGCGAACTCCTGGGTCTCGGCGTCGATGTCGGCGATGATGTCGCCGAGGGCCACCTCGCGGCGCTCCACCAACATCTCAGCCAAGCGCTCTTCGCCGAGCTCGTCGTCCTCGGGATTGGCGCACTCGGTGATGCCGTCCGAGTAGAGACAGAGGAGATCGCCGGCCTCGAGCATGATCGAACGCGCCTGATAGCGGCTGTCGGCGAGCAGGCCCAGGGGTAGACCACCGGCGACGAGCTTTTCCACCGCGCCATCGGCGCGCACCAGCAGGCCGGGATTGTGTCCGGCGTTGACGTAGACCAAATTGCCACTGGTGGCATCGAGCTCGGCGACGATCAAGGTGATGAACTTGTTGGACGCCGAGCTCTCGAAGACGTGGTGGTTGAGGCGCTCCACCAGCCGCGGCCCGAGATCGCTGCGGTCGCGCAGCAAGGTGAGCGACGAGTGCAGGGTCGAGACCAGAAGCGAGGCCGGCATACCCTTGCCGGTGACGTCTCCCAGGGCCAGACCGAGGCGCCCCTCGCCGGTCAACACCAGGTCGTAGTAGTCGCCGCCGACCTGGCGCGCCGGCCGATTCCAGCCCGCCACTTCGAGACCCGCCACCTCGGGCAGACGATCGGGAAGAATCTGTCCTTGAATCTCCGCCGCCAGCTCCATCTCACGACCCAGGCGCTCGGCCTCGAGGGCCTGGCGGTGGAGGCGAGCGTTCTCGAGGGCGATGGCCGCCTGATTGGCGAACAGCGAGAGGGTGCGGCGATCTTCGTCCGGAAATGGACCGATGCCGCGTCGACTCTCCTTGTCCCCGAGCAGCAGAAGCCCGCGCCGATCTCCCACCGGCACGGCCAGCAGATGGCTCACCCCCGGCAGCAGATCGGCGAAGAGGTGATCGTCCGCCCCCGGCGCCGCCGCGAACAGGCGCTCGAGGCCGGCATGGTCCATTGGGCAGGCCTGCCGCGCCTCGCCGCCGAAGGTCTGGCGGCATTGGAAGCTCCCGCCCTCGGCGAGAAAGAGGGCTCCACGGCGCGCATCGAGCAACGACACGGCGCGCAGCAACACCTCGTCGGAGAGATCCTCGAGGTCCAAGGTCGAGGCGATGGCGAGGCCGACGTCGTAGAGAGCCTCGAGCTCGACACCTCGAAAGTTGGCCTGAAAATGCTGCCGCTTGAGCTCCTGCTCGAGGCGATCGGCGCGCATCACCGCCGCCAAGGCCAGGGCTTCGGCATTGACCCGGGGTTGCGCATCCCCCGCGACGACCAGCACGCCGTCTCCGAGGACGAGATGCTCATCGGACGATGCTGCCTCGGCCGGGAAGGTGCCTTCGCCGCTGGTCAGCTCACGGCAGAGCTGGTCGTCGCTGCGGCGATAGAAGGCGGCACCGGTGGCGCCGACGCTCTGATACCAGAGGGTGAGGAGATGGCGCGCCAGGGAGCGGCCATTGGCCCGCCTCCCGAGATCCGCCAGCAGGCTGGCGTAGTCCTGGGTCGACACGCGCTAGCCGGCCCCTCTCACCGGATTTCTCGGCGAGAGGGCGCGGGTTGTTGAAGCTGCGGGGCATCCGGCCGCGGCGCGACACAGCCGGAACCGCTCAGAGCGCTCTTCCACGGACGGCTAGGCGGCCAGTGCTTCGAGGGCCGCTTCTTCGCTGGCGAAAATTCCGGCGTACTGAGCCAGCCCCATGATCTGAAAGGTCTTCTCGATCGTCGGGGTCAGGCAGCAGAACGCCATCTTGCCGTCGACTTCGAGTATGCGCTCGATGATCTCGATCAGGATCGAGATACCGATCGAGTTGACGATTTTGGTGCCGGCCAGGTTGAGCAGAAGGCACTTACGCCCCTCTTCATCCATCAGCCGGTAGGCCACCCGGGCGATCTCTTCACCGCCCTGGTTGTTGATGTAGCCCTCGGTGTGGATCACCGAGACATCACCCCGCTGATCGACGGTGACCTTGAGACTCTCAGTCATCTCCGCGTCCCCATCATCCTCTCGCCTTCGTCATGACCACCGTCGTGCCATCGCCACCGGAGTGGATCTGCACGTCGTCCATCAGGCCTCGAATGATCCTCAGCCCCCAACCGCGCTTGTCTTTGTCGGTCCCGATCTTCTCGCGTAGCTTGGGCTCTTCGACCTCGTCCGGATGAAAGCCGATCCCGCCGTCACGCACCGTGATGCGGAGGGTTTCGGGCTCTTCCGAGCCGAGGACTTCATAGGTCAGGAACACCTTGCGGTCCGGCGCTCGACTGTGCTCGATGGCGTTGATGCAAGCTTCGATCACCGCCATGCGCACTTCGTCGATCCTGTCCGTGCTCATGCTCATGAACTCGGCCATCGCCGTCGCGGCATTGCTCGCCGCAACTTCGACGTCCGGTGCCAGCGGGAGCGTCAAACTGACCTCCCTCAGTATGGCCTGATCAGCCATCTTATTCCGGGGCGCTCGTACAGGAGGACTCAGAAAGTCAGGTAGAGCTCGAGAGCATAGATCACGATCGGGTGAATCATGTCGTTCATCAGAAGCCAGCCAAAACTAGCCGTCGTTCCGATGGCGAACAAGATCTTGGACGATACGCGCGGAACTGCAACGTGCCTGCGGACGGATTCTAGCATGGTGGTCATCTCCTCTGCTCCCTTGCCCTCTTACTAAGCAAAGGCTCTGCCACCTTCGTCGAGAATCCACGAACTTTGGATCTAAGATCCCTGTTTTCAGAAGCTTAAAGGGTTCACCGCAATGTCAAGGAGAACTACTGACCCACATCTTCCGGGACAAATTGTCGCGCCTGTCGGACAAGTGTCCCGTGGCAATGCCCCAAGGACCCAAATTGGGGCTCGTTTCAATCGAAAGGGACAAAATGTCGCGTGCGGGTCATTTTGGACCACATGTAAATCCATACGCTAAGAGCAAGCTCTTCACTGTCTTTACGAGACTCGACCGCATTTGTGTCACTCCGCGCCTCTAGCCCCCCTCGCCGCGCACTCCTGAAACAGCCAGCTAGCAGCGCTGGAAAAGCCGCAAAGCGGCCTTTTTTACAGCAGCCTG
>JBCCHV010000051.1 GCA_039028635.1 Acidobacteriota bacterium | reverse complement strand
GTCGCCGTGTGCTAGCGAGCACTCGGCGTCCGAGCCCAACGGGCGAGGCAGCGCCATCGGCGCTGTGGACGGATCCGCCCTGGATTGGGCCGCCCTGGACGGGGGTACCGGTTCGGCCGCGAGGGTTCAGATCCTTCGGCTCTCACCAGCAAGTCGCCGTGTGCTAGCGAGCACTCGGCGTCCGAGCCCAACGGGCGAGGCAGCGGTGAAAGCCGCTGAGGACGGGGGTGAGCCCGCACGACCTGTGCGTGCGGGCCGGGCCGCGTAGGCGAGGGGGGCGCCTTTAGCCCCCCTCGGAAAACAGCACGCGGCTTCCAGCCGCGTGCTAGAAGATGTAGAGGTTGCGGTCCACCTCGTGCTCGAACTTCCACTCGTAGGTGTAGCCCGGGAACTCGGCGGGAATCATGTAGGAAGCTCGCATCTGGATGCGGTCTCCGATGCGCTTCACCACCAGGTTCTTCTTGTCGAGGGGAATATCGAGCTCGGCGGCCTTGCGCAGGATGCGGCGCTTGATGTTCTCTTCCGAGCGATCGTTGGTGGCGATCGCCGCCTGATCGATCATGTAGTCGTAGAACTCGGCAGTGCGGATCTTGATGGGAACCATTTCCCAGGCCACGATCACCGCAATTCCCAGCAGAAGACTCCAAAATAGACAGCCGATTCGGCCCTCTCCACGTTCGCCGGCTCGCTTGTACACGACGAAGCTCCTTTCCCACAAAAAACAAAGAACGGTTATCGCACGACACGGAAGCTACGATCCCAGCGGATCCTCTCCCAGATCCGGCCGAAGACGGAAGATTCCTCGATTCCGACCATTTCTGCCGGTTCCAAAGACCAGTAGATCATGAAAGCCCGGCCACGCACGAATCCCTGCGGTACGGACTCCCAAACTCGCGAGTCGTTGGAGTTGTCGCGATTGTCGCCGAGGCAGAAATAGCCCGCGGCGGGTACCAAATAGGGGCCGTAGTTGTCGCGGAAGCGACGGCTCTCCGGGAGAAACCGTGACGCCGGGTAGACCCTGGGATCGGTGAACAGGGTGTAGCGCGACTCGTCGACCTCGGTCTCGTTGACGAACAAACGCTTATCGACCAGCTCGACGCGGTCCCCCGGAAGGGCGACGCAGCGCTTGATGAAGTCGCGACTCGGGTCCTGCGGGAACTTGAACACGGTGACGTCGCCGCGCTCCAGCGGCCTCACCGGCAGGAGCTTGCGCTCGAGGGCGGTCGGGCTCGGTCCGTAGATGAACTTGTTGACCAGGATGTGATCTCCGACCAGGAGATTCTGCTCCATCGAGCCGGACGGGATCTTGAACGCCTGGACGACGAAGGTCTTGGCGAAGGTGGCGAAGACCAACGCGATCAGAATCGCTTCGACCGCATCGAGAACGCCTGCGAAACGCCGCGCCACGACCTACCGGATGAGGTGAAAGGTGCGCTCCCATCGGGTCCGACTGAAGAAGCCGACCGCGGTGCGACCGAGTTGAGCGAGCTTGCCCCGGAGGCCGGGCCAGCTCTGGGGGGGCGGCTCGCCTCCGTAGGACCAGTAGACGACCACCGCTCGGCCCTTCACCAGGTGTGCCGGCAAGGTTCCCCAGTAGCGCGAGTCGTAGGAGAAGTCGCGGTTGTCCCCCATGCAGAAGTACTCGCCATCGGGCACGACGAGTGGCTTCATGAAGTCTCGGATCGGCCGCATGCGACCGTCGCGATGGCTCGTGTAGGAGGAATCGTCGACCGGTTCGCCGTTGATCCAGAGCTGCTTGCGCACCACCTCGATGCGATCGCCGGGAATCCCCACGCAGCGCTTGACCACATCGGTCTTCTTGTCTTCCGGAGAGCGGAAGACGACGATGTCGCCGCGCTCGATCGGGCGCTGCGGGAACAGGCTGTTCTCGACGCCGGTGGCGGTGGGGCCGTAGAGAAAGCGGTTGACGAACAGGTGGTCCCCGATCAGCAGCGTTTCTTCCATCGAGCCGCTGGGAATGTAGAAAGTCTGCACCACGAAGGTGTTGGCGAAGCGCAGGAAGATGGCGGCGATCAAGATCGCCTCGGAGTACTCCCGAAACAGGCCGAGAAACGAGCGGTTCTTCGCCATGACCGCTCGAATCTACAGCAAGACCCCGACGATTCCAACGCGCTCCAGGTCGGTCGAAGACCGCTGCTGCCGCCCTGGCCGCGGCAGATGTCCAAAGATTTTCCCGCCGTCCAAATCACTGGACATGGTTTTCGAGACCGATGCTCCCTGGTGATTCGACCGGGTCGCGGCCCTTTTTCGGCCCTCGGGCGCAAAGTTCTTTGACCGAACGGAATCTTTTCCAGCTTCGCCAGAATCTCTCAAGTGGTTGAAAAATAAAACTTTATTCCATCTTTGGATGGTGGCAGGGGCCTTGTAGTACCTCCATCCCGTAACCAAGAACGGGAGAAAGGGGGTGTCGGGGAAAGAAGGATGAAGTCACACCGACAAGGCACGAAGGGAGGCCGGGCGGAAGAGCCCGGCCGACCCGATCCCGGGGTCATCGGCCCCGACCAATGAACCATCCATGACCAAGGAGAATACCCATGTTCAAGATTTCCAACCTGCTCATCCAGTTGCTCGCCCTTTCGTTCTTCGCCTGCCTGATGCCGGCCGTCGCGGTGGCCGATTCGGGAGTCGTCAACATCAATCAGGCTGACGCCCAGGAGCTCGCTCTGCTGCCGCGCGTCGGGCCGGCCGTCTCCCAGCGGATCGTCGACTTCCGCGCCGAGAACGGTGAGTTCCGCAGCCTCGAGGAGTTGATGTTGGTTCGCGGAATCGGCGAGAAGACCTTCGAGCAGCTCGCGCCCTACATCACTCTCGAGGGCGAAACCACTCTGGCCACCAAGGTGCGAACTTCGCGGTCGGCCGAGAAGCCCGCGGACGAAGGCTGATCCTCGGGGCCGGGGCGGCAGCCCCGGCCTTTCCCTGCGGTTCGAATACCGCCATCCAGCGAAAGCAGTCGATCCGGTGCCGTCCGGCGCCCAAGGGGGATCTGTGGGCTCTCAGCGTGGTTTCCAGTTGCTCGATGTGGTCATCTCATCGGCCTTGTTGATGGTCCTGCTCACCCTCTCCGTGCCGCCCTTGCTGCGGGCGGTGGCGGGAGCTCGAGTGCGAGCCGGCGCCGCCGAGGTGGCCGGAATCTTTCAGCTCGCCAAGTCCTATGCGGTGCGCTACAGCGCCCATGTCGGGGTGCGTTTTCAGGACGGCTCGCCGGCCTTCTGGCGGCTGTACTACGACGGCGACGGCGACGGCATTCGGGCCGACGACATCGCCGCCGGGATCGATCCCGAGTTCCTCGGCAAACCCCTCGGCCATCTCGGTCCGGCGGCACGATTCGGGTTTCCTCCGGGGCCGGCGCCGCGCGACCCCGGGAATCTCGGCCGTCGCCTCGATCGCCTCGAAGATCCGATTCGCTTCAATCGCTCGAACATCGCCTCCTTCGGGCCCCTCGGCACCGCGACGCCGGGTACCGTCTACCTGACCGATGGCCGGTCACGCCTGTCGGCGGTGCGGGTCACCGGCACCACCGGCCGCATCCGAATCCTGGTCTACGACGAGCGCCGAGAACGCTGGCGCTGAGGGCGCTGGCAGGCTGCTGAAAAGTCGCGTGACGACTTTTTGAGCGCCTGCTAGGGGCCGGCGGAAATTGACTCCCCGGAATCGACTGCAGTATGGTCTCGCCGATGGGTGCAATCGTCGTCGTCACCACCGCCGGAACGGAAGAACAGGCCAATCTCATTGCTCGCGAGCTGGTGGCGCGTCGCAGAGCCGCCTGCGTCAATATCGTTCCAGGAATTCGGTCGATCTATCGCTGGCAGGGGAAGATCTGCACCGACGGCGAGATGATGCTGGTGATCAAGACCGTCGCGGCCGAGTTCGAGGCCGTCGCCAACACCATCCGCGAGCTCCACAACTACGAGCTGCCCGAGATCCTCTCTTTCTCGGTCCAGAAGGGCGATGCCTCCTTCTTGCAGTGGATCGGCGAGAGTGTCGACAAAGACGCCGACTTCGTCGATGAAGAAGAGCGGGTGGCCTTCGCCAACCCCGACGACACCGACTTCTAAGCAGGGCGCCTCTAGCCCCCCTGAGACAAACAGCTAGCAGCGTTGGAAAAGTCGCGAAGCAGACTTTTTGAGCAGCCTGCTTCCGGGACCGGAAGGGCCCGGCGGCGGGGCAGCCGCCGCGACGGGAGAGGAGGCCCAAGAACCGCGCTTCTTGGGCCGGAGAGGGGCGCGTAGCCCCTCTCCGGAAAAATCAGCAGCCTGCTAGTCGTCCAGGGCTTGGCTCAGGTCTTCGACCAGGTCCTCGACGTCTTCGAGGCCGACGGAGATGCGCACCAGGCTGTCGCTCAGGCCGATGGCGGCGCGGCGCTCCGGTGGCACCGAGGCGTGGGTCATCGAGGCGGGATGCGAGATCAGGGTCTCGACGCCGCCGAGGCTCTCCGCCAGGCTCATCACCCGCACCCGGTCGAGGATCTGCTTGGCGACCTCGTAGGAGCCGACCTCGAAGCTCACCATGGCGCCGAAGCCGGAGGCCTGACGCTGCTGGAGGGCATGACCCGGGTGATCCGGCAGGCCGGGATAGAGCACCGACTCGACTCGCGGGTGGGCGGTGAGCAGCTCGACGATGCGGCGGGTGTTGCTCTCGTGGCGATCCATGCGCACCGGCAGGGTCTTGATACCGCGCAGGATGAGGAAGCTGTCGAAGGGCGAGAGGATGCCGCCGGCGGACTTCTGGACGAAGTCGAGCCACTCGCCGAGCTCAGTCCGCGCCGTCGCCACCACACCGCCGATGGAATCGCTGTGACCGTTGAGGAACTTGGTCGTCGAGTGCACCACCAGATCGGCACCGTGCTCGATTGGGCGCTGCAGGTAGGGTGACAGGAAGGTGTTGTCGACGGTGAGCAGGGCCTGGCGCCGATGGGCGATCTCGGCGATGCCGGCGAGGTCGGCGATCTCCATCAGCGGATTGGTCGGCGTCTCGACGAAGACCATGCGGGTGCGGTCCGTCATCGCCCCTTCGACCGCCGCCAGGTCGCTGGTGTCGACCCAGGTGAAGGTCAATCCCTGGCGCTCGAGCATCTGGTGAAAGTAGCGATAGGTGCCGCCGTAGACGTTCTGGGAGACCACGGCGTGGTCGCCGGACTCCAGGAAGGTCATGAGCGCACCGATCGCCGCCATGCCGGAAGCGAAAGCGTGGCCGGTGGCGCCGGACTCGAGCGAAGCGATGTTCTCTTCGAGGGCTTCGCGGGTCGGATTCTGCACCCGGGCATACTCGTAGGTCGGTTCGTGGCCGAGCTCCGGCTGCACGTAGGTCGACGTCTGGTAGATGGGAACGGCCACCGCGCCGGTGCGCGGATCCGGCGCCTGGCCGGCGTGGATGGCGCGGGTGGAAAACCCGCGACCTCGAGTGTCGCCCTTCATGTCGATTCCTCCCCTTCCGCAGAGCAGTGGCGGGCCTCCCCCGGAGACCTGCCGAGAGCATTGGCGACCGATTGTAGCCCTTTCTTCGCAAGCCGGTCACGGCTCCTGGCTCGGGCTTGATTTGCAGTGTTTTTCGCCGCCACCGGGGGGCCGCGTAGAAGCCCGATCGCACGTCGGAGGAGGCTCGCAGGCGACCTCCGATCCGCTAGGATCTCAACCCATGACCGACAGCTCCCATTCCCGCGAAGACTTCTCTCCCATCCGCTGGTCCGAAAGGGGTTTCCTAGAGCTCCTCGATCAAACCCGCCTGCCGGCGGAAGAAATCTGGCTCGAGTGCCGTCGGGTGGAGGATGTCGCCGGCGCCATCCGGCGACTTTCGGTGCGTGGGGCACCGGCCATCGGGGTCACCGCCGCCTACGGTCTGGTGGTCGCCCTCGACGAGTGCGCCGGCGAGGATTGGGCGGACTGCTTTGATCGCCAGGCCGAGCTTCTCGGCGCCACCCGGCCGACGGCCGTCAACCTGCGCTGGGCCCTGCGTCAGGGGCGCGAGCTCTGGGTGCGGCATCGCTCGGCGGGGCGCGAGGCGGTGCGGACGGAGCTCCTTGCCTGGGCCCGGCGGCTGCATCGCGAAGACATCGCCGCCAACCGTCGAATCGGCAGCCATGGAGCCGGCCTGTTCGCCGCCGAGGAGCGGGTCTTGACCCATTGCAACACCGGGGCCTTGGCCACCGCCGGCTACGGCACCGCGCTGGGAGTGATCCGGTCGGCTTGGGACGACGGCAAGGTTTCGCTGGTGTGGGTCGACGAGACGCGGCCGCTGCTGCAGGGCGCCCGGCTCACCGCCTGGGAGCTCGCCGGCCTCGGCATTCCCCATCGGTTGGTCACCGACTCGAGCGCCGGAACCCTGCTCGCCCGCGGCATGGTGGACCGGGTGGTGGTGGGGGCGGACCGCATCGCCGCCAACGGCGATGCCGCCAACAAGATCGGCACCTATCCACTGGCCGTCCTGGCGGCGCGCCACGGAGTGCCCTTCTATGTCGCCGCTCCGCTCTCGACCATCGATCGCGAAACGGCTTCGGGGGATGCGATTCCGATCGAGGAGCGAGCGTCCGGCGAGGTCACGGAGATCCTCGGCCAGACGGCGGCGCCGCGGCAAACGGAAGCGATGAACTTCGCCTTCGACGTCACCCCGGCGGAGCTCATCGCGGCGATCATCACCGATGCCGGTGTGCTCGAAGCGCCCTATGAAGAGAGCATTCGCCGCGCCTTCGAGGCGGTTGAAGAGTAGGGATCTATCAGGAAAGACTGGCGGATGGTGGAGGCGGCGGGAATTGAACCCGCGTCCGAGAAACGCGTTCCGGCGGCTTCTACGTGCGTATCCTTCGTTTTAGGGGATCTCGCCAATCGCGCTTTGGAAGAAGGCCTCCGGCGCGGTGGCCAGCCTCACTGAGTAATCCGGAATCGGCACGAGGCCGACCGATTCCTTAGATCCGCATTAGCGTCGCACCGGCCGGGCGCCGCGGATCAGGCTCCCGGTGGCACGCGCGGCCTCTAGGCCGCGAGAGCGAAGTTGTCGTTCGCAGTTACTTTTTTCTTTTTACGAGAGAAACTCGACACGCTACCGTCGGCCCGCTCTGTTCCCCGTCGAATCCAGTACGCCCCCATCAGTTGCCAAAGAACTCGCAGTCTACAACGGCCGCCCGAGCCTGGAAATTCCGTCTCAGGAGTTTTCGGCTCGAAGGGCGTCTTCGTCCGGTGCTTGTTCATCGGTCGCCATTTCCCGCACCAGGCCGAAGAAATCCTCCGGGGTATTGGTCTGCAACCGGCTGACCACCAGGAACCAACCTCCGAGGGCGAGGATGGCGCCCACCGGTGCCATCGGCAGCAGGCTGGGGAAGAACGGCCAGAGCACCGTCAGCGAGGCCCCGAAGGCGGAGAAGATCAAGATCATGACCGCCGGGGTCTGCAGCCGGTACTGGGTCTCCTCCGCGTCGAATCGTAGGACCGAGGAGTCGCCCGACGCCTGCACCGAGACCTCTCCGCGAGCGAAGCCGACGCGGATTCCGGCGAGCAGGGGAATCACCAGGCGACCGCCGGTGCCGTGACGCTGCCACTCCGCCCCCCAGGCATCGGCGGCGTCGGAAACCGCTCCCAAAACGCGCTCGCGCTCGCTTGCGATGTCGTAAGTCTGGGCCAAAGAAACCGCCTCAGGCCGCCTGCTCGACGGCGATCCGTTCGAAGTGCCGACGCACCGCCGCCATCACCGCCGGTGCGTCGTCCAGCCCGCTGAGCTGTCGCCTCAGGCTCAGACCTTCGGGCAGGCCGTGGCTGTACCAGTTGGTGAAGCCGCGCAGCTTGTGGAGGGCATAGACCGGGTCTTCGCGTTCGATGACGGCGCTGAAGTGATCGAGCATCAAGCGCCGTCGTTCGGCGAGGGTCGGCTCGGGCCAGCGCTCGCCAGCGAGGCGGCAAGCGGTCTGTCGAAAAATCCACGGGTTGCGCGTCGCGCCACGGCCAATCATGACGGCGTCGCAGCCGGTGGTGCGGAGCATCTCGAGGGCATCGTCGGCGGTGCGCACGTCGCCGTTGCCGAAGACCGGGATGTCGAGGCTGTCTTTGAGGCGGGCGATCGGTGACCAGTCGGCCTGGCCGCGGAACATTTCCTTGGCGGTGCGCCCGTGCATGGCGACGCCGTCGACGCCTTCTCCTTGGCAGATTCGCCCGAGCTCGAGGTAGTTGGCGCTTTCGGCGTCGAGGCCGAGGCGGAACTTGACCGTCAGCGGAATGGTCAAGACCTGGCGAACCTGGCGAATGATGCGCTGAGCGAGCTCGAGGTCCCCCATCAAGGCGGCCCCGGCGCAACCCTTCAAGACCTTGTTGGCGGGGCAGCCCATGTTGATGTCGCAGACGTCGGCTCCCATCGCCTCGACCCGGCGCGCCGCCTCCGCCATGGTGTCCGCATCGGAGCCATAGATCTGGATCGAAAGGGGCCGCTCTTCCTCACAGAAATGGAGCAGGCGGAGAACCCGCGGATCCTTGCCGACGAGACCCTTCGACGACAGAAACTCCATGGTGACGATGCCGACGCCTCCGATCCGGCGCACGATGCGGCGGAAGTCACGATCGGTGACTCCTGCCATTGGCGCGAGAATCAGCGGTGGATCGACGGGAACGGTGCCGAGGTGCAGCATGGGCTGATTCTACAGATCTCGAAGCCGCCCTGGATGGGGCCGCCCTGGAGGGGGGTGAAGGCGCACGACCTGTGCGTCGCCGGGCCGCGCAGGCCTGAGGGGGGCACGAGCCCGCCTGAAACTACGACGGCTCGCGGTACTTCAGGGTGGGGTCCTGACGGGCGCGGTCGAGGTAGTCGAGCACCTCCTTCGCCATCGCGATGTTGACCACCTCTTGGCGCGCCGCCTCCTGGAAGAGGATGAGGGCCGCCATCGCTTCCCGGTGGACGTCCTCGGCCTCGAAGATCGGCATCATCTCTTCGGCGAGCTGGCGGATCGGCCTGGCCTGCCCCTGCTGGGCGTAGAGCACGGCGAGGTCGAGGGAGGCCATGGCGGCGTCGTACCCGGAGCCGGCGGCGATGAAGCCCTCCCGAACTTCGAGGAGAGCGCTCTCGGCGGTCTCGGCGTCGTCCAGGTCGCGAGCGATCTTGCCCTCCAGCCAGCGCAGCCGGAGCTGGGTCCAATCGTCGCCGAACTCAACCGCCAGGCGGTGGGCTCGGCGCAGGGTGGCGGCGGCATCGGACTGCTCGCCGGCCTCGTTCTGATAGACCGCGAGGTTGTAGTGGGCCATCAGGAGAAGGCGCGAGTTGTCGCTGCCGGCCAAGGAGGTCAGGGCATCCTTGATCGAGGCGATGGCCTTGTCGAGCTTCTGTTGGTAGTAGTTCAGGTTGGCGAGCTGCAGCAGGGTGCTGGCGACCTTCTCGTCGTCGCGCGCCAAGCGGTAGTGCATGGTGGCCCGGCGCAGCAGCATGTCGGCCTGACGGTAGCGGCGCTGATCGGTTCTCAAAGAGCCTTCGAAGCTGTCGATCTCGGCATAGACGAGCTTGTCCGTGACGCCCTTGGTGCGCATCAGGGAGCGCGCCTGACCGAACAGCTCGTGGGCCTTCTGGGGGTTGCCGAGACAGCGCTGGGCATTGGCCTGGTTGGCGAGAGCCCGCACTTGGCTCTCGGTGCCGAGGGCGGTCGACGGACAGCGGCAGGCGACCAGCTCGGCGAGCTCGGCGAAATGCAGCGCGTGGGCCGGGTCGGCCGGTATTCCCTCCCGGCTCGCAGTCAGGAGGAGGTCGGCGAGGAGGTGGCTGCGGAAGCGCTTGTGGGCCTGAAGGATCTTGTCGCCGCGCTCCGCTGGCGGGACTTTCTGCAGCTCGTCGAAGTCCTGCTGCGCCTCGAGCCGCTCGTCTTCGATGCGTTCCGTCTGGTCCCGGACGCCGGCGATCAGGCGATCGAAAACGCTGCCGTAGTCGGGGTTTTCGCCGGTCGGGTTCTCGCGCCAAGCCTCGATCTCGGTGCGGCACGCGGGGCAAGCCTGGAGCAAGTGCTCGACGATGACCTCGACGAGGGCCGAGGGGTGAATTTCCCCCCGCGTGATGGCTTGTAGCAACTCTCGATTTATATGTACATCAGACAATGAATCAACCCTCCTCTGAATAGGATAACCGATCCTGTCGTCTCTCGAGATGTCGCGGGAGATAATTGTGGGAATTTGAAAGTTTGACTTATTTTAATAGATGAAATTTGAGGACGAGCCTCTGACGGCAATCGAACGCCGTTTCTTTCGACATCGGCCTCCGCCGCGGCGTCGAAGGCGCGCCGCCGACCCTCGACGGGACGACGGGCTGGCCTCGATGTTCGAAGGCGGCCCGGCCTCAGCGGTAGGCGACGCCGTTCGGGTCCATGGTCGGGCCGCGGTCCTGGGTCAGGGTGCGCTGAGCTGGGTGGTCGGAGCTCGGCTGCTGGCCCGGCAAGAGCGCCGAGACGACTCCGTTCCAGGCCTCCTCGAGCCAAGAGACGACCTGTTCGAGCGGGCCGTGAGCGACGTCCTCGGTCGCCGGCGCAGCGGCCACCGGCAGGGCCAGCAGCGTGGTCAAGAGGATCAGAGCCAGGAAGCGGGGCGAGGGGAGCGCATGAAGCATGGAGAATCTCCTATCGGATAAAAGGTCTTCGCGAGGTGCGTCGGCGGTACCGTGACCTCGCCTTCCTCCAATAGAAGTGCTCTCCAAAGGCATCACGGGTCGTCGGAAGGCAATTTCTTGGATTTCTCGCGCCATCCGGTGGCGACGAAGGCACGCTATGATCCGTCCCCATGGCCTGGTATAGAGAATGGTTTGGCCAGGACTACCTGGCGCTCTATTCCCATCGCGACGAACAAGAAGCCGAAAAGAACGTCGACTTCGTCGAGCGTCACTTCGGGCCCACAAAACCGCGGGCGGTGCTCGATCTGGCCTGCGGTGCCGGCCGCCACACGGAGGCGCTGCGGCGGCGTGGCATTCGGGCTCTCGGGGTCGACCTCTCCCTGACTCTTCTCTCGCGCCGACCGGAGCTTCCCAGGGTGCGGGCCGACATGAAGGAGCTGCCCTTTGCGGCCGACTCCTTCGACTGGGTGTTGAATTTCTTCACCTCCTTCGGATACTTCGAGAGTGAACGCGAGAATTTCCGCGTCCTCGAAGAGGTTGTCCGGATCCTGGCCCCTGGGGGCCGTTTCTTGATCGACCTGATGAACCGCGATCGGGTTCTCGATCAGCTGCGCCCCCGGGAGAGTCGCCAGGAGGAGGGCCGTCGGGTCGACATCGAGCGTTGGTATGACCCGGCAACTTGCCGGATCAACAAACGGATCACGCTTCGTCCCGTGGGCGCCGCGCCGCGTACCTATCTCGAGAGTGTGCGCGCCTATGCGCCCGAGGAGGTCACCGTCGGTCTGCGCTGGGCGGGCCTCGAGGTGGCCGAGGTGTTCGGGAACTTCCAGGGAGAACCATTCGATCGTGACAGCGAACGCCTCATCCTTCTCTGCGACAAGCCGCTCTGACGGCCTGCGCGTCGAGCTCGCCGGCAGTGGTCTGCTGCCGGCGATGCCGCGAGCCTTTCTCGAAGGTCGGGAGCGCGACCTGTTGGCGCCGTTGCGCTTTCTGCCGCCGGGCGAGCTGCCCGCGCCGCGCCCACAGCCGGCACCGGATCGCCGCGCCCTGGCGGAAGCCCTGAGGGTTGCCAATCGGGCCTACGGCAATCGCCGCGCCGACGAACTGGCGGATCTCTTGGCGAGGCCCGAGACCCGCGTCGTGGTCACCGGCCAGCAGCCGGGAATTCTCGGCGGTCCCCTCTACACCCTGTCGAAAGCGGTGGCCGCGGCGCGCTGGGCGGCGGCTCTCGAAGCGGCCGGCCAGCCGGCCGTCGCGGTTTTCTGGGTGGCCACCGAAGATCACGACTTTCGCGAGGTCTCGGCCCTCACGGTGCTCGCCCGAGGTGGGTCCCGGAAGCTCTCCCTGGGTGAGGATCCGGAACCGCTGGCGCCGGTCGGAATGCGCACCCTCGGTCGCGGCATCGAGGCCGTTCTCGCCGAGCTCGCGGAGCTCATGCCCGGCGACCGCTATGGCCGTTGGCTCGACGAGATCCGCCACTGGTATCGCCCGGAGGCGCGCTTCGGCGAAGCTTTCTGCCGCCTGATGAGCGGTCTTCTGGGGGACTACAGCCCGCTTTTTCTCGATGCGATGGATGCCGACATCAAGCGGCTCCAGCGCCCCTGGCTCGAGAAGATCGTCGAGCGCCGGGCCGAGGTTGCGGCCGCCAGCGCCGCTGCCGACGAGCGCATCGTGGAGCGTGGCTTTGCGCTCCAGGTCTCGCCCCAGCCGGGGACCTCGCCGCTGTTCTTGTTGCATCGCGGCGAGCGCCGGCGGATCGAGTGGACCGCCGAAGGCTATCGCCTGCGCGGCGGCGACGATGCCGGCGGCTCGATCGCCGAGCTGCTCGAGATCGTGCGCGATAATCCCGCCGTGGTGAGCCCGGGGGTGCTCGCCCGGCCGGCGATTCAAGACGCTTTGCTGGCCAGTGATCTGCAGCTCCTCGGACCCGGCGAGCTGTCCTACATGCCGCAGGTGGCGGCGCTTTATCCGGTGCTCGGGATCACCGCCCCCTGGACGACTCTGCGGCCGCAGGCGATGGTGGTCGAAGGCCATCAGCTCGAGCACCTCGAAGAGCTGTCTCTGCCCCTCGAAAGCCTGCTGGGCGATCGTCGCAGCCTCGATCGCAAGCTTTCCGAGCTCGGTGGCGGCGACCTGCTGGCAGCGCCCCGCCAGCGGGTGGAGGCGATCCTGGCCGAGGTCGGCACGGCCGCTTTGGCGGTGGATGGCAATCTCGAGCGCCCCTTCGACAAGACCCGCGAGCAGATTCTGCGGGCTCTCGACAAATTCTCGGACAAGGTGGCCGCCGCCGCAGTGCGCTCCGACGAGGTGCGTTCGCGGCGCATCGACCGGTTGCGGGAAGCCTTGTTGCCGGATGGCCGGATGCAGGAGCGGGTGGTCTTCTCGGCCCACTTCCGGGGCAAGCATGAGCAGCGCTTCGTCGACAGCCTGTGGCAGCAGATGGATCTCGATGGCGGTGTGCTGCAGGTGATCACGCCATGAACGAAACAGTCGATGTGCTCGCCATCGGGACCCATCCGGACGACGTCGAGCTGTGTTGCGGAGGGACCGTGGCTCGGCTGGCGGCGGCCGGCCGGCGGGTTGGCCTTCTCCACCTGACGCGCGGCGAAGGCGGCACTCGAGGCTCCGCCGAAGAAAGACTGCGCGAGGCCGAGCGGGCGGCGGAGATCCTGGGCGCTGCGCAGCTCGACTTTCTCGATTGCGGCGATGGCGCCTTGCGCACCGGCCCGGCAGAAGAGGACGCCCTCATCGCGGTGCTCCGCCGCCGGCGCCCGGAGGTGGTGCTGGCCCCGCCGCCGCGGGACCGGCATCCGGACCACGGTCGCGCCAGTGCGTTGGTCGAGGCGGCGAGCTTCTATGCCGGCCTCGAGGCCCGCGGTGAAGGCTCTCCGCATCGGCCCGGGGCGGTGTTTTTCTACATGCAACATCATCTCTTCGAGCCGCGCTTCATCGTCGACGTGAGCGCCACCTGGCACCAGCGCAGCGAAGCCCTCGCCGCCTACGGTAGCCAGTTCTATCGCCCTGACGCCTCGGACGGCGAGGCGACCACCAAGATCGCCACCCGGCAGTTCGCCCTCGCCGTCGAGGGCCGAGCGCGACACTTCGGAGAGATCGTCGGTGCCGAGTTCGGAGAGCCCTTCGGCAGCCGCCAACCGCTCGCCGTGGGCGACCTGATGGGCTTGATTCCGGGAGGCGTGCGATGAAGATCGGCATCAGCTGCTATCCGACCTACGGTGGCTCCGGAGTGGTGGCGACGGAGCTCGCCATGGCGCTGGCGGAGGGCGGCGACGAAGTCCACGTGATCAGCTATGCGGTGCCTTCGCGGCTGTCCTTTCTCAACTCGCGTCTGTTCTTCCACGAAGTCACGGTGCCGCGCTATCCGCTGTTCGAGTACCCCCCGTACTCCCTCGCTCTCGCCACCAAGATGGTCGAGGTGGCGCGCCACAATCGCCTCGACCTGCTGCACGTCCACTACGCCGTGCCCAACGCCGTTTCGGCGGTGTTGGCGCGCCAGATGATGGCGCCTCAGCGGCTGCCCGTGGTGACCACCCTGCACGGCACCGACATCACCCTGGTGGGGGTCGACCCGAGCTACCTCGAGACCACCCGTTTCGGCATCGTCGCCAGCGATGCCGTGACCACCGTCTCCGAGTCTTTGCGCCAGACCACCCTCGGAGAGCTCGACCGCGAGCTGCCGATCGATGTCATCCACAACTTCATCGATCCCGAGCGCTTCGATCCCGCCGCCGGCCGTCCCGGGGCGAAGCGCTGGTCCGAGCCCGGGGAGAAGGTCTTGGTGCACGTCTCGAACTTCCGGCCGGTGAAGCGGGTGCTCGATGTCCTCGGCGTTTTTCGGCGCCTCCACGGCGAGATGCCGGTGCGGCTGCTGATGATCGGCGACGGGCCGGACCGCCCCCAGGCGGAGCAGTACTGCCGCGACCACGGCATCTGTCAGTCGATCACCTTCGTCGGCAACATGCCCTTGGTCGAGGAAGGCCTGCTCGGCGCCGACCTCTTTCTGCTGACCTCCGAAACCGAGTCCTTCGGCTTGGCGGTGCTCGAGGCGATGGCCTGCGGCGTGCCGGTGGTGGCGACTCGGGTCGGTGGCGTGCCGGAGGTGGTGGCGGATGGCGAGACCGGCTTTCTTTGTCCGGTCGGCGACGTCGAGGCGATGGCCGCGGCGGCCCTGCGACTGCTGCGCGATCCGGATCTCGCCGGACGCTTCGGCAAGGCCGGGCGCCGCCGCGCCATCGAGTGCTTCAGTCAGCGACAGATCGTGGCCCAGTACCGGCAGCTCTACGAGCGCGTTCTGGCGACCGCTCCTTGAAGACCTATCGCGCTCCACGGGCCGCCGTCCGTGCCGAGCTGCGCGAGAAGGGCTCGAGATTCCTTTGTGTCCTGGCGCCGGCGGACAGCCGGCCCGCTGCCGTCGCCGCCCTCGAGGCGATTCGCCGAGAGTTTCCGGACGCCACCCATCACTGCTTCGCCTGGCGCTTGGGGGCCAGAACCGAGGAACGCTCCTCCGACGACGGCGAGCCTGCCGGCACCGCCGGCCTGCCCATCCTGCGAGTTCTGCAGGGCGCCGAGCTTTCCGACGTCCTCGCCGTCGTGGTGCGTTGGTTCGGGGGCACCAAGCTCGGCAAAGGGGGGTTGGTGCGGGCCTATGGCGGGGCGGCCCGCGAGGCCATCGCCCATCTGGCCACCGTCGAGCGCGCTCCGACGGTGGCCGGCCGGGTCGAGGTTTCCTACGAGCTTCTCGGCGCGGTTCACCGGTTGGTGCGTCCTCCGGCGGTCGAGCGTTTGGGGGAGGAGTTCGGTGAGCGGGTGCGGGTCGAACTGCGAGTCCGCCTCGACGAGCTGGAGGTCGTCGAGGCCAGCCTCGCCGATCTCGGCCTGACCTTCGAGCGGAACAACCCCGCCGGGAATGCGTAGGGGTGTAGGCTAGAGCCACCAAGCATGAACAACCGATCGAACAACTCTCGACGTCTGCGCAGGCGCCGCGGTGTCGAGGGCGGCGCGCGAGTTTGGTTTCCCTCCGCCGTCCTCGGTAGACTGTTCGTGATCACAATCTGAGAAGACAAGGAGAGGACACCTTGAACGACGCAGGAACTCCCCCACCGCCGGGCGACACTCCCCCTCCGCCTCCTCCGTCGCCGCCGGGCGATACTCCGCCGCCACCACCGCCACCCAACCAGGGGGCGGCACCGCAACCTTCACCGCCCGGAAGCCAGCCGTCGAACGGCAGCGTTTCCCAGAACCGCGGCCTGATGATCGCGCTGGCCTACCTCTGGCCGTTGGCGATCATTCCGCTGCTGGTGGAGAAGGACGATCAGGAGGTGCAGTGGCACGCCAAGCACGGGCTGGTGCTGTTCGCGGCCGAGATCGTGCTCTGGATCGGGATCTTCATCCTCGGGGTGATCCTGACCTTCATCGGCGACATCCTCGGTTGCCTGACCACCCTGCTGAGCCTGTTCTCCTGGCTGGCGATTTTGGTGCTCCACATCGTTTGCATCGTCAAGGGAGTCAACGGCAAGCGCCAACTGGTTCCGGGCGTCAGTCACTACGCGGACCGGTTCTAGGGAGCGATCGAGCGGACTCCGATGTCCTCCGACGCTCCATCGGCTGAGCTCCCGCCGGCGCCAGCTCCGACCCCCGCCACGGCGGGGTCGGCGCCGGCCGCCGGCTCGCAGGCCGTCATCGCGCTCATCCTCGGCATTCTCGGCCTGGCTTCTTGTCAGGTCCTGGGGCCGATTGCCTGGTACCTGGGACACCAGGAGCTGCAGGCAATTCGGGCCTCCGGCCGAGGGTCGGCACAGGATGAAGGCATGGCCCTGGCAGGCAAGATCCTGGGCATCATCGCGACCGTGGCCCTGGCGATGGTCTTGGCGGTGGGTCTGGTGTGGATCTTGATTGCCGCCTTGGTGGTTCTTGGTACTCTCTAGGCCGAGCCTGATCTCATTCCGGCCCTGGCTGCTGCCGGCCCTTTGGCTGGTGGCCCTGCCACTGGCGGCGATCGCTCTCGCGGTCGCCGCTGCGGTGGTCAGCCAAGGAGCGGGTGACGCTGCGTCTTCGTGGTGTGCGATCCGTCGTTGGACGGCGGTTCCCTGCCCGGGCTGCGGCATGACCCGAGCCTTCGGTCATCTGGCTCTCGGCGAGTGGTCTCGCGCCTGGCAGCTTCACCCCCTGGCGCCACTGCTCGCCCTCGAGCTCGGGCTGGGCTGGCTGTTTTGGGGACTGAAGCTTCTCGGTCTGGAGCTGCGCTGGCTCTGGTCTCGGCTCGATGAGCTGTTGCTGTCTCACGTAATCGTCCTTGGAGCGCTGTGGCTCGGTCGTTTGGCCACCGGAACGCTCCCCTGGTAATACTGGTCCCGCTGCGGGACCGAGCTTGCGAAGGAGGGAAACCATGACCGATCCGATGTCGACGCCTCCCCCGCCGCCTCCGGGCGGCGAAGGACCACCTCCCTACGGCCCCACCGGCGGCACCGAGGGCAGCTCCCTGCCGTGGGAGAACCGCCAGCGCTCCGGCTTCATGCCGTCCTTGATCGAGACCGTCAAGTTGGTGGCGACGGCGCCGCGCGATGCCTATGGCCGGATGCAGCGCATGGGCGATTTCATGAGCCCGCTGCTCTACGCCATCATCGTCGGCTCCGTCGGCGGCATCATCGGCCAGCTCTGGTCGACGCTGTTCAGCGGCAGCATGCTGACCATGTTGCCGGCCGAGATGCGCGATCAGATGGGACCGATGATGGCGGCTCAGGGAGGCAGCCTGATCATGGGAATCATCATGGCCCCGATCATGGTGGCCGTCGGCGTCTTCGTGTGGAGCGGCATCGTGCATCTCGTTTTGATGATGCTGAAGGGCACCAGCGACGCCGGCTTCGAGGGCACGATGCGGGCGATCTCCTACTCCTACACCGCCAATCTGGCCCAGATCATTCCCTTCGTCGGCGGCTTGATCGCCCTCGTCTGGACGATCTTCCTGCAGATCATCGGCCTCGCCCGTCTGCATCAGACCACCGAAGGCAAGGCGGCCGGCGGCGTGCTGATTCCGATCGCCCTGTGCTGCCTGTGCGTCATCCTGGGTCTCGTCTTGGCCGGTGGCGCGATCATGTCGGCGGTGAGCCAGGCCGGAGGCTGATGACTCCCGGTCGGCAACTCGGCTTCATCTGGGGGACCATGGCGCTGCTCGCCGTGGTCGTCTCTCCCTGGGCCCATCGATTGGCCACCGGGTTGCCGACCTGCCTGTTCAAGGGAGTGGCCGGAGTTCCGTGCCCGACCTGCGGTACGACCCGCTCCGCCCTCTCCCTCGCCGACTTCGATATCGTCGCGGCGCTCACCGTTTCGCCGCTGGCGACCTTGGCTTGGATCGCCGTCATTGGCGGTGGCCTGGTGGCCGGTGGTCTCGCCATGATCGGTCGGGAGCCGCCTCAGCCGCCGGCGACCCTGAGCGATCTCCAGCGTTGGTCGGTGCTCGGGCTGCTGCTGGCCAACTGGGCCTATCTGATCGTCACCGGCGCCTAGGCGATCTCCCTTCGCCGGTGAAAAAAGTCGGGCCAACGCACCGCCAACGCGCCGCCCCGTGACCTCGCGATCGGCGTTTCTCGGCCGCCCTCCCCGCTGGCGGGTCATCCTTTGGTGTGGTTTGCTGCTGTGGTGTGTCGATCTTTCGCGACCCCCGGAACGGCAGTGGACGGTGCATCTCCTGGCCGGCGGAGTGACCGCTTATCAGACCTTCCTCTCGCCCCATTTGGCCCGCTTCGGCGGTCGCTGTCGGTTTCACCCCACCTGCAGCCGCTATGCCGAGATGGCGGTGCATCGCCATGGTGCGCTGCTAGGCTCGGCGATGACCGTGCGCCGGCTCGCTCGCTGTGGCCCCTGGACTCCCCGCGGGACCGAAGACTTTCCGTGAGCGACCCTTGTAGCCATGGAGCGAGCAGGCGTCCCGGGGTCCCGGCGAATTTGCACTACTCCGGTAGGTCTTAAAAGACGCCCATGGCTATAGAGAACCTCCTCTCCAACCCGCGCCGCCGAGGCATTCTTGCGCTGGTGATCGCCGTCACCTTGGTGACGATGGTGGCGGTGCAGGGAATCGAGCGCGCCAAGAGTGCTCAGCGCATGGTCGGGGTAGCCATCGAGCAGTCACCGGTGGGTGGCATCCACCTCCTGGAGGTGGTGGCAGGCGGCGGTGCCGACACTGCCGGTTTGCTCCCCGGTGATCGCGTCCAGCGCATCGGCTCGCGGTTGATCGGTTCGGTGACCGATTGGGACCGGGCGGCGGGCGATTTCGAGCGCGATCAGCCGGTCACCTTCGAGGTCGAGAGAGAGGGTCAGACGGTCCAGCTCGAGGTTCGGCCCGGCGCCGATGCCGATTGGTTCGGTTTCAGCCTGCTGTGCCTGGCCGTCGCCGTCTATCTTTCCTTGATCCTGGTGGTGTTGATGCAGTGGACCGATCGGCTGCGGGCGAAGCTCCTTTTGCTGCTCGCCTTGGCGATCGCCACAGAGATGGCGCTGCCGACCCTGAGCATCGGCAACCATCTGCTCTCGAACGCCACCCTGTGCCTGTTCTACCTCCTCACCGGTCTCGAGATTGGTCTCGAGCTGCATCTCGCCTCGGTGATTCCGGCTCGCTCCCGCTGGCTCAGTAGGCGGCCCTGGCTGGTGCCCCTCTACTACGTGCTCGGCCTCGGTGCGGCGCTGGCCGCGACCCTCACCTATCTGATCGAAGAGATCGCTACGGTCAACCTGTTTCCCTGGACCAGCTACCAAGCGGAACGCCTCCTGCTGACCTACGGGGTCCCTCTCTGGGCGATCGCCGTGGCCTCGATCCTGATCGTCCAGACCCTCAGCTTTCCGGATTCCCGAGGGCGGCGGCAGGCCGCCCTGGTGCTGGCCGGTGTGCTCCCCTGGGTGGCCTTCGTCTTTCTCACCACGCCGTGGGTGATGACCAACGACGAGGTCAACCGCTGGTTGCGCATCGAGCCACTGATCCTGCTCTGCTACCCGCTGGCGGTCTTCGTCGCGATCTTCCGGTACCACCTGCTCGATATCGAGTTGGCGGTTCGCCGGAGCCTGGTCTACACCATTCTTACCGGCAGCCTGCTGCTGTTCTTCTACTCCTCCCTGGGAGCCGGTGGGGCGCTGGTCTCGCAACTCGTCGGCGAGGACGGATCGATCTGGGTGATCTCGGGCGCGACCCTGATCCTCGGGCTGCTGTTCACTCCGCTGCGCCGTTTTCTGCATCGCTCCATCGGACGGCGGTTCTTTCCGGAGCGCGACGAGACCCGCGCCCGGCTGGTGACCCTTGCCGCGGAGCTGCCGGCGGAAGGCAAGCTGCCCTTGATGGGGGAGCGACTGGTCGATGGTCTGGGCGAGATCTTCGCGGCCCGTTCGGTGGCGGTGTGCATCGGCGGGCCGGTCACCGATCTGCTGGCGACCCTCGCTTCCGAGGGGCCCGAGAACCACGAGCCACCGTCGCTGCTCTCGGTGCGCGACGGCAGTGTGCTGGCGGTCGAAAAGGCGGGACGGACCCTGCCGGCGAGCCAGTTGATGAGCTACGACGACCAGTTCGGCCGCTACCTGCGGGTATCGCGGGCCGAGCTGGTGGTGCCCCTGTCGAGTCGAGAGCGCTTGATCGGTTTGATCGTCCTCGGTGGATCGCAAGCTCCCGGCGGCTACTCCTCGGAGCAGGTCGAGCTCCTCGACCTGCTGTCTCACCATGTCGCCTCGGTGCTCGAGAACGCCCGCCTGTTCGAATCCGCCACCTACGAGAATCTGACCGGCCTGCTGCGCCGCGAGGCGATTCTCGAGAAGGCGGCGGCGGAGCTCGACCGGGCGCTGCGCTACGACCGTCCTCTGACCATCGGGATCGCCGACCTCGACCACTTCAAGGGCATCAACGACCGCTTTGGTCACCTCGCCGGGGACGGTCTCCTCAAACGCCTGGCCTACTCGATCGAGGACAGCCTGCGACATACGGACGCGGTCGGCCGTTACGGAGGCGAGGAGTTTCTCTTGGTCTTGCCGGAGACGGATCTCGAGGCATCCGGGGCGGTGGCCGAGAAGCTGCTCGCCGCGGTGCGTGAGACCGGGTTGCCGATCGATGACGAGTGTGAAGCGCGGGTCACCGTTTCGATCGGATTGGCGTCCCTGGCTCAGGTTCGGGAGCAGATCCACGAGCCGTCCATCGAAGACCTCATCGCTGCCGCCGACCACAGCCTCTATCGCGCCAAGGAGGCTGGCCGGAACCGCATTTTCCCGCCGGTTCGGCTGGACTCGGCCCAGACTCGGGGTGCTACGATTCGGGCCTGATCGGGGCCGCTCCGGAGGGGCTCGCGAGCCCGGCCAGTATGCCCAGTCCGCACCTGTCGAGATCACCGTGACGACCGCCGCCAAGATCCTGACCGAGGTTCGCCGTCTGCCTGCCGAGAACAAGCTGCGGTTGACCTGGGCGGACGGTCATTCGGCGGATTTCGATGCCGCTTATCTGCGCGGTTGGTGCCCCTGCGCCGCCTGCCAAGGGCACGCGGCGCTGACCCTTCAATACCATCCCCCGGCCGCCAACGTGCGGGTCGAGAACATCGAGCCGGTGGGCCGTTATGCCTTTTCGGTCCTGTGGTCCGACGGTCACGGCACGGGGATCTATCGCTACGACTTCCTGCGCGACATCTGTCCCTGCTCCGCCTGTGGCGGTGCCTCGCAGCTCGACATCGCTCGGGCAAGGAAGCTCTGACACAGGAGAGAACTCCATGAAGTCCGTGATTCCTTTGCTGATCTTCGGCCTCGCCGCGATCGCCGCGGTCGCTGAGGAGGTGGCGGATGCTCCTGCCACCACCAACCCGCAGGTGGTTCTCGAGACCAGCCTTGGCAACATCGTGCTCGAGCTCGATGCCGAGCGCGCTCCCAAGTCGACGGCCAATTTCCTGGGCTATGTCGACTCCGGCCACTACGACGGCACCATTTTCCACCGCGTGATTCGGAGCTTCATGGTTCAGGGGGGCGGCTTCACCCCGGACTTGAAGCAGAAGAAGACCGGTGAGCCAGTCCCCAACGAGGCCGACAACGGTCTCGACAACGTCCGGGGATCGATCGCCATGGCGCGCACCATGGATCCCAACAGCGCCACGGCCCAGTTCTTCATCAACACCGTCGACAATGCCGCCCTCGACCATCGCTCGAAGGACGTTCGAGGCTGGGGTTACGCGGTGTTCGGCCGAGTTGTCGAGGGTATGGAGGTGGTGGATGCCATCGAAGGCGTCAAAACCGGCACCCGAGCGCGCTATCGGGACGTGCCGGTCGAGGATGTGGTGATCAAGGCGGCGAAGCGCGTCGCCGCGCCCGCCGAGTAGATTCTTCAACCGCCGCGTCGGCGTCCGCTGACGCGGCGGTTGAATCCCACCCACCTCGTCCCGCTCTCCTCATCTGCTCAGTGCGGGAACTCCGGTTCGCTGGCGCTGCCGTGAGGTGGCCTGGGTCGAGGTTCGTCTGCTGTCGTTGGATCAGGCGCCGGTTCCGTGGGCGCGCACGACGTTGCGTGCTTGCAGGCCCTTCGGGCCATCAACCACTTCGAAGGAAACCTGGTCCCCTTCGTTGAGGGTGCGGAATCCCTCCATCGAGATCGAGCTGTGGTGCACGAAAACATCAGCCTCGCCGTCACGAGCGATGAATCCGAAACCCTTGGCGTTGTTGAACCACTTGACGGTCCCTGTTTCTGACATGGTCTTAAGTCACTCCTCGGTCGACCAGGGTCTTGGTGGCGGGTGGGAGCCCGCCGATGTTCGGATGAGCATCAAAGTCTTTCACCGACCAACGCAAAAGGCAAATGTTTTGAACGATTTGATCTCCTCGAGGAGCCGCCTGTACACCTCGAGAGGAGATTGATATCTCCGTTGAAATCTCCCCAAGTCTTTCATTTTTATGGCTTTATCGAGGTAATTCTGCGACGATGGCGAAAACGGGTTGTTATAAACACATGACCGTTTTTTGTTATCTGAATTTTCACAAAAACTGAATTTAAGAGTGCGAACGGCGCCTCTGAGCCCGGGCCGCGGCATGGGCTCCACAGGACCTTTGCGACGGCCCGGTTCTCAGACCCTCGGCGCTGCTGCCGGGGCCGTCTTTCGACGGTGTCGGTTCAGATTTGTGGGAGGAAGGGAATGGTGCCGAAGGCCGGACTCGAACCGGCACGGGTCGCCCCACACGGCCCTCAACCGTGCGCGTCTACCAATTCCGCCACTTCGGCGAGGTCGGCATCCTACCAGGAGGTTCCGACCGGGAAAAGCAGTTTCTCGCGGAGGAGCGGACTCCCCCTACTGGGCCGGTTCGTCGGCCCCGGCGTCGCCTTCGCTGGCGGCCTCTGCGGGCGCAGCGGCGCTGCCGTCGTCAGCGGGCAGGGCCTCGCTCTCGGTTGCCGGAGCAGCGTCATCCTCGGTCGCGTCTCCCGTCGCCTCTGAGGCGGTCGCCTCGATGGGGGCGACATCGCCGATCACCGTCGAGCTACCCAGGCCGCCCTTCAGGACGGCGATGCTGATGGTGGTGAGAATGAATACCACGAAGCTGGCCACGGTGAGCTTGTGGAGCAGTGTCGCCGCGCTGCGGGCGCCGAAGGCCGTCTGGGTGCTGCCACCACCGAAGACCGACAGGTCGGCTCCTTTGCCCTGCTGCAACAAAACCACGAGGATCAGAAAGAAACAGACGATCACGTGGAGGGTATAGAACAAATAGATCACGGTCGCGAACCTCCGCTGTTGAGCTGGCCCGAGGGTCTCCCGTCAGGCGCAAGCGCCTATGATAGCGAGGAACGGCTGCGGGTCAAGGCTTGCGCCTCCAACCAGGAACCCGTCGAGGTCCGGTTGCGCGATCAACGAGGCGGCGTTTGCCGGCTTGGCGGAGCCACCGTAGAGAATGCGGGTTGCCTGAGCCGCTTCCTCAGCCAGCGATTCGGCGAGCAGGGAGCGCAGGAAGGCGTGCGCTTCCTGGGCCAGCTCCGGAGTTGCGGTTTCGCCGGTCCCGATGGCCCAAACGGGCTCATAGGCCAAGGCGAATCGCTTTCCCAGGTGGGGCAGTGCGGAGAGGAGCTGACGCCGAAGCACCTCCATGGTGCGGCCGGCCCGGCGTTCCTCCCGAGTCTCACCCAGGCACAGCATCGGCTCGAGGCCGTGGCGCACGGCGGCGGCCGCCTTGGCGGCCACCAAGGCATCGTCTTCGCCGTGATCTTGGCGCCGCTCGCTGTGGCCGCAGAGGGCCCAGTGGCAGCCCAGGTCGACGAGGTGTCGAGCCGAAGTGTCGCCGGTGTGGGCGCCGGCGTCTTCTGGGTGCAGGTCCTGGCCACCCCAGCGGACGGCGCTTCCGGTGAGGTGGCGCTCGACCGTATCGAGCAGGGGCGCCGGCGGAAAGATGGCGACCTCCGCCGCCGTCGGCGGTTGAGAGAGCAGGCGGTCACAGAAGCTCGCGGCCTCGGACCGCAGCAGATTCATCTTCCAGTTGGCGGCGACCAGCGGTTGGCGAGCCATTACGCCACCACCTCCAGGGCAGAGATTCCGGGAAGGGCTTTGCCGGAGAGGAACTGCAGCGAGGCGCCGCCGCCGGTCGAGACGTGTCCGAGTTCATCGGCGACTCCGGCTTGGCGCACGGCGGCCACCGTTTCGCCGCCTCCGATCACGGAGAACCCGGAGCACTCGGAGAGAGCATCGGCGACGGCGCGGGTGCCGGCGTCGAAGGGGGCCTTCTCGAACACCCCCAAGGGGCCGTTCCAGAACAGGGTGCGAGCCTCCGCCACGGCGCCGGCGAAGCGTCGTCGGGTCTCGGGTCCGATGTCGACGGCGAGATGGTCGGCGGGAACAGCCGCTGGCGAAACGGTGAGCACCTCTCGCGGATTGGCAAAGTCGTCGGTGACCACCAGATCTTCCGGCAGCCAGACGGTGACCCCGCCCTGATCGGCGTCGTGCAGGATCTCGCGGGCGGTGTCGAGGCGGTCTTCTTCGACCAGCGAAGCCGCCATGTCGTGGCCGCGGGCGGCGAGGAAGGTGTTGGCCATGCCACCGCCCACCAGCAGAACGTTCAGGCGGGGTAGGAGGTTGAGCAGCGTGTCGATCTTGCCGCTGATCTTGGCGCCTCCGAGGATTGCCGCGAAGGGGCGGTCCGGTTCGCCGAGCAGGCGGCCGAGGGCCGCGACCTCGCGTTCGATCAACCGGCCGGCGGCCCGCTGTGGCAGGCGCTCGGCGACTCCGACTACCGAGGCGTGGGCGCGGTGGGCGGTGCCGAAGGCGTCGTTGACGAAGACATCGGCGAAGCCCGCCAGGCGCTCGGAGAAGGTTTCGTCGTTGCCGGTCTCGCCGGCATCGAAGCGCAGGTTCTCGAGCACGCCGACCTCGCCCGGCTGGAGCGCCGCCACCATTCGGTGGGCGGACTCACCGACGGTGTCAGTGGCGAAGGCGACGGTCGTGCCGAGCAGACTTCCGAGGGCTTCCGCCGCCGGTCGCAGGCTGTAGCGGGGATCGGCTTGGCCCTTCGGCCGGCCGCAATGGGAGGCCAGGATCAGGCGGCAGCCGGCGGCGCGCAGCTCGCCGATCGTCGGCAGCGCCTCGACGATGCGAGTGTCGTCGAGCACCTCGCCGTCGGCCGACAGGGGAACGTTGAAGTCGACCCGCAGGAAGACGCGCGTTCCGGAGTCGAGGGGGAGGTCATCGAGGGTCGACAGTCGGCTCATGGGGTCTCCGTTCGAAGACTTCGATTGCGGGCGGTGACAGGGTTGCGAGACTTCTACCACAGGCGCCTCAAGAAGCTTGCTCTCCGAGGGCCGCCACCAGCTCGATCAGGCGGTGGGCATAGCCCCACTCGTTGTCATACCAGGCGGCGACCCGCACCAGGCGGCCATCGGTGACCGCGGTGGTCGAGAGGTCGACGATCGCCGACTCGGGGCTGCCGACGAAGTCCGACGACACCAGCTCCTCTTCGCAGACTCCCAGAACTCCGGCCAGCGGTGCGCTGGTGGCGGCTTTGCGAAAGGCTGCGCGCAGGGCCTCGGTGGTGGTCTCGCGCTGGACTCGGGCAACCACCTCGAGCCAGGCGCCGGCGGGCGATGGCACCCGCACCACCAGCCCCGAGATTTTGCCCGCCAGGCTGGGGATCAGCTCGTCGATGGCGCGCGGCGCGGTGGTCGCCAGGGGGACCAGGTTGAGGCCGGCGGCGCGCGCCCGGCGCCCGCTCGCCTGGCTGGCGTCGAGCAGCTCCTGGCTGGGCGTGTAGCTGTGCACCGAAGTCATGGCGCCATGTTCGATGCCGGCGACCTGCTCGAGCACGCGGAGCAGCGGCGCCAGGCAATGGGTGGTGCAGGAAGCGTTGCTGATCAGCCGGTGGCGGCGGGGATCGTAGGCACCCTCGTTGATGCTGCGGCACAGGGTGACGTCCGCCTGCGGGCTGTTGGCGGACCACACCACCCGCTCGACGCCGTTCCCGAGGTGGCCCGCGGCCGACTCGCGGTCGAGAAACTGGCCGCTGCACTCGAGCACGATGCGGGCCGTGCTGCGGGACCAGGGAACGTCGGCCGGACGATCGGACCGAAAGACCGCCACCGGGTGACCGTCGAGCTCGAGGTCGGCGGCTCGGACGGTGACCTTGCCGGCGTATGGGCCGCGCACCGAGTCGTACTTCAGGCGGTCGGCCAACACCGCGACGGGGGCGGGATCGTTGAGTGCCACCAGGCGAACGTCCGAGCGCCCGCGGGCGAGGCGAGCGACGGCGCGGCCGATGCGGCCAAAGCCGTTGATTGCGAAAGGTACGGCCATCGAGGTTCTCTCCACAGCGGGGCCGCGGCGGAAACCCATCCCTTCAGCGGCCCGAGAGTGCAACAATATCTTCCATGAAGGCCTCTGACGAGACCCCATTGGTCCTCGGAATCGAAACCTCCTGCGATGACACCGCCTGCGCTGTCCTCGACGCCGAAGGTCGGGTGTTGGCTTCGGTGGTGTCGAGCCAGCTCGAAGCCCACCGTCCCTTCGGCGGCGTGGTGCCGGAGATCGCCTCCCGTGAACATCTGACCAACTGGCCGGCGGTGTTCGGCGAGGCCCTGGAGCGGGCGGGGGTGGCGGTCGAAGAGCTCGGTGCCGTCGCCGCGACCCGTGGGCCCGGGCTGATGGGGGCGCTGCTGGTCGGTCTCTCCCTCGGCAAATCGATCGCCTACGGGCGAGGTGTTCCGTTCTTCGCCGTTCACCATCTCGAGGGGCATCTCTACTCGCCCTTCCTGGCCCTCGACGGCGAGCCCAGTCGCGAAGTTCCGGAGCGCTTCATCGGGCTGGTGGTGTCGGGCGGACACACCAACCTGTTCGATGTCGATGTCGATCGCGTCACCAGCCTCGCCGAAACCCGCGACGACGCCATGGGCGAGGTCTTCGACAAGATCGGCAAGCGTCTCGGCTTGCCCTACCCGCAGGGTCCCCATGTCGATCGCCTGGCGGAAGACGGTGACGGCGCCAAGGCACCTTTCGCGGTGGCCTCCGTCGACGGCGACTCTCTCGCCTTTTCCTATTCCGGCCTCAAGAGCCAGGTGCTGATGGCGATCGAGCGCCTCGAGCAGCGCGGCATCGCCACCGACCTGTCGACCGGTGCGACACCGGCCGAGGTGCTCGATCTGCTGGCCGGATTCCGCGCCGCCGCCGTTCGTCAGCTACTCGATCGCCTCGATCGTCTGCACCGCCGCCGGCCCTTCGAGCACCTCGCCCTCTCCGGCGGGGTGGCGGCGAACCGTCTCCTGCGGCGTCTGGCGGCCGCCTGGGCCGAGGAGCATCGAGTCAACCTGTGGTCCGTTCCTTTGACCTATTCCGGCGACAACGCCGCCATGATCGCCTTTGCGGCGCTGCGCCGGTGGCGTCGTGGCACCGCCGATGATCCCTTCGAGGTCGAGGCCGCCAGCCGCATTCCCTTTGCGGCAACCTGAGGACTACGCTCGCGTTTGCCGCGCTCGGGCTGCCGCTAAAGGCAAGGGCCGCTGCGGCGTCTGATGATCTGGGCCGGGTGTATGATTCCAGGGTAACTGTGAGTATCTGATTCGCTGGGGGGGACCCATGAGCTACTGCGCCCATTGCGGCAAGCCAAAGGCGGCGGAGCGTGATTTCTGCTCGGTCTGCGGCAAGCCGCGGCCGGGAGTCCGGCCGCAGACCAAAGCCACGACCTCGACAGGTGGCGTGGTCGCCCTGGTGGTCGGCGGCGGCATCGCTCTGATCGCCATTCTCGGTATCGTCTCGGCGATCTTCGTTCCCAACTTTCTCGACGCCCTGCAGAAGGCCAAGCAGAAGCGCACTCTGGCCGAGTTCTACTTCGTTTCCGAAGCCTTGGAAGCGTACTACCTCGAAAACGATACCTATCCCAATGTGACCACCCTGGCGGCCCTGGCAGCGGCCCTCGAGCCGGAGTATCTCGAATCGTTGTCGCGGGTCGATGGCTGGCAGCAGGCCTACCGCTACCAGTGCAGCCAGAGCGAACTCGGCGGTCCCTGCGACGACTTTCGTCTGGTCAGCGCCGGCAAAGACGGCGTCTTCGAGCAGGAAGATCCCTTTGCCTACGAAGAAGAGGGCTACCCGGCGTCCGACTACGATCGTGATCTCGTCTATGGCTCCAGCGGCGAGCTGCTCGCCCCGCAGTAAGGGGTTGAAGAGAAACCTCGACGACCTCGCAGCGGCCTGCGGGGCGATGGGAGAGAGATGATGTACTGCACATCCTGCGGACGAGCCCTCGAAGAAGACGTCGTCACCTGTCCGAGCTGCTTGAACGCGGTGGCCTACAACGGTCCGCGACCGACGGTGCGGAGCTGGCTGGTCGAGTCCATCCTGATGTGTTTCTGTTGCTGCACGCCGCTGGGCATTCCGGCGATCGTCTTCGCCGCCCAGGTCAAGCCCAAGCTCGATCATGGCGACTACCAGGGGGCCGAGATGTCGTCCCGCTACGCCAAGAACCTCTGCTTGGTCGGGTTCGGACTGTGGGCTCTGGGTGCCCTGGCCTACGGCATTCTCATCCTCATTGCGCTGGTCACCGAGGGTGCCTGAACCACTTCTCTGAGTCTTCTCGCGGCATTTCGCGACTTTTGCATTTTGGGGTGAGCACTTTTACCGCTCGCCTTCGTTCTCCTGCTGTGCCCGCCGAGGCGGGCGCTCTGGTCCGGTCCCGTGGGCCGGCCCAGGACGGGCGGATCGCTACCGGTTCGAAGCCGGAGGGGTCCGCAGTGCCTACAAGATCAGGAGACTCCAAAGATGCATCTTCATGCTCGGATTTTCATATCTTCACTGCTTCTCTTCAGCGCCCTCGCGGTTCCCGCCGTGGCGCAGCCGAACGTCGATATCCTCGACATCCAGCCGCGCCAATTCGGTGCTGCCCAAGCCTTTCCGCTGGCAGCGCCGAGCTCGACCGGCGATCGCAGCTTCGAGATCTCCCTCGACGCTCAGATTCGCAACAATGAGCCGGACGCGGTTTCGATCAGCGGTGCCGATCTCGTCTTCGGTGCCGGGTTCACTCCCAGCACCGCCAGTCTGTTCAACAACCTGATGATGCAGTGCGGTGGCGGCTCGGTCACCGCCGTCACCACCAGCGCGGTCATCCAACCGGGCCAGACCTGTCGCTTGCTGCTCACCGACGACCCTCGGCTGACGCCTTGGGTGCCGGAGTGGGTGACCCTCAACCTGTTCTTCAACGGCGAGGACCAGAAGCCGGTGACGGAGACCTTCCAGACGGTGGTCTACGCCAACGACCAGCCGCGGGGTGGATTTCTGTTTCCGGCCTCGGTCGATGATCTCGCGGAGGGCGAGTTCTGGTCCACCCGCAGCACCGGCATCGCCAATTCGCACCGCCAGAGCGCTCGTCAGATGTTTTCCTACGACGCCGGCGTGGTGCGCTGGGACGACGCCACCTCGGCCTGGGTCGATCGTCATCCACTGAGCGATGGCGAGACCAACAACGGCGACGAGAACCAGGACTGGCTGGTCTGGGGCAAGCCGATCTATGCGATGGCCGATGGCGTGGTGGTGAGCTGCACCGACGGCATTGCCGACAACGTGCCGGGGGTGCGCGGCAACACCTCGAACAGCTTCGTCATCGATCACGGCGACGAGCGGGCGAGCTACCTGCATCTGATGCAGAACACCACCAACGGCGCGATTTGCTTTGCCGGCGCCAATGTCCAGGCCGGAGACTTTCTCGGCTTGGCGGGCAACTCCGGCTGGTCGACGGCGCCCCACCTCCACATCCACATCGACCGCTCCGGCCAGGGCTTCCCGCTGCTCTTCCGGGACACCTTCATCGTCGAGCGCGATGGCTTCACGGACCCCCAGGGCAATGCCGACTGGCAGTACGTCGATGGTCTCGGCATGCCGTGGGAGGTGCTCGCCATCTGGCCCTCGCCGCTGCGTCGGCGGGATCGTCTGGTGGTGGCGCCGGGGAGCGACCTCGAGATCCTCGATCTCAGCTCGGACACGGTGGTGACGGCCATGAAGGACGCCGGCGGCAACCTCGACGTGCGCACCTTCGGTCGGATTGGAAACGGTGACCTCGTCGACCTCGAGGTCGACGGGGGCGGCGGCTTCAAGCAGGTGGCGATGGCGAAGCCGTCGGTGACCACCGACTTCGTCACCGCCGTTCGCACCAATACCGACAACCTCAAGATGATCGCCTGGAACAGCAACCTGGACCGCGACAGCAGCTGGACCGCCGGACCGGTGACGGATGTCGCCATCACGCCCTCGCCGCATTTGCCGGGGGTGGTGACGGCGACCCGCAGCAGTGCCGGCAACCTCGAGGTGATCGGCTGGGACGTCAGCCCCTGGAACGATCTCCAGAAGGGTGGCAAGGATCAGGGGGTGGCGGTCAGCGATGTCGCCATCGCCACCGGCTCGAACTTCGCGGGCGTGGTGACGGCGTCACGCAGCAGCGGTGGCAAGCTGGTCATCGATTCCTGGGAAGTGGCCGAGAACGAGGTGCTGGTGGACTGGCGGGACCAGTGGGTCGGCGGCGACATCACGGATGTCGAGATCGCCTATCTGCGGACTCTTCCCGGCCGCGATCGCCTGGTGACCGCGGCTCGTACCGCCGCCGGCAACCTCTTGGTGACGGCTTGGGATGTCTATGCGGACGGCTCCATCCTGGAGGTTTCGCAGGCCGGTGCCGGCCCGGTGAGCGACTTCTCGATCTCCGACGGCGGTGACTTCCACGTCCTGACGGCGGTGCGCACCGCCAGCGGCGACTTCAAGCTGATCGGCTGGGAGATCGCCGTCGACGGCACCATCAGCCGTCACGGCGAGGCCCCCGGCGGGGCGATCTCGGAGGTCGCCCTCGGCAAGGCCATGTTCGTCAATCCGACCAACCGTCGCCAGGCGGTGACGGCGGTGCGGGACTCGAACGGCGACCTCCGCCTGACCTCCTGGGAAGTGGCTCTCGAGCCTGGACCTTAGTCCACGGATTCCTTCTCGAACCTCCTGAAGCTGGTCGCCCGGGGGCTTGCCCCCGGGCTCTTTTTGTTTCCGGCGCTGAGTGGAATGTGGGTCGTCCTTCAGCGGCGGCGAAGGATTTCGCCGGCTCGGCCCCTCTTATGATCGAAGAGGGTGAACACGAGGCTGAAGACGGCGATGACGACGATCCATCTCGACGACAAGATTCTGGTCCAGCGCATGCTCGCGGGCCAGGATCCTGCCTTCGAGGAGTTCTTCGGACACTACTTTCCCAGCCTCTATCGCTTCGCCCTGACACGGCTCGGTGGTGATGCCGATCTCGCCGAAGAGATCGTTCAGGCGTCCCTCTGCCGGGCCATCTCCAAGCTCGTTACCTACCGTGGCGAAGCGCCCCTCTTCAGTTGGCTGTGTACCTTCTGCCGTCGCGAGATCAGCGCCACGGCGCCGCGACGACGCGCCGCTTACCCGCTGATCGAAGATCTCCCCGAAGTGCGGGCCGCCCTCGAGTCACTGATCGCCGCCGAGGGCGATGGTCCCGAGGCTCGGCTCGAGGCGCGGGAGGTCGCTCGCTTCGTTCAGGCGGTACTCGATCGCCTGCCGCGGCGCTACGGCCAGGTATTGACCTGGAAGTACATGCAGGATCGCTCGGTGAGGGAGATCGCGGCACGGCTGGGAGTCGGTCCCAAGGCTGCCGAGTCGCTGCTGACCCGGGCCCGCCGCGCTTTTCGCGACAGCTTGAACGCCGCCCGCGACCTGGGTCCGGGCAGGCTCGGCCTCGCCGAGGAGGCATCCCCATGACCCGTGAGAAACGTCGCGCCGGTGCCGGTCAGGACCAGATCGCACGGCTACTGCGCGCCGTGCCCCAGCCGGAGGAAGCGCCGTCGGAGGTTCGGCAGCGAGTCCACCGAGCGGTGCGCGAGGAGTGGCGCGGCCTGCTGCGTCACCGTCGCCGTCGTCGTTGGCAGCTCACCTTGGCGGCCGCGGCCCTGGCGTTGGCGATCGTCGGCGTTTGGATCGCCAGCGGACCGTGGCGTCCGGGCACCGCCTCTTCCACCGTCGTGGCGACGGTGGAGGCGATGAGCGGATCGGTGGCGGTGGCCGGCGAGGCCCTGCGCTTCGGCGAAGAGCTGATGGCCGATGCGGTGGTGGCGACGACCCCTTCCGGTCGCGCCGCCCTGCGCCTCGCCGGTGGTCAATCTCTGCGCCTGGATGTCGATTCTCGCGTCCGCCTGAGCTCCGATCGCGAGCTTCACCTCGAGCGTGGTGCCCTCTATCTCGACTCCGCCGGCGTGGATGCCGACGAGCTCGCGGTCCATACCGGCTTCGGCGTGGTGCGCAACCTCGGAACCCAGTTCGAGGTGCGGCTGGCCCAGGACGCCCTGCGGGTGCGGGTGCGCGAGGGCCGGGTGCGGGTGGAGCAGGGCCGGCGGAGGCTCGAGGCCGGGGTCGGCGACGAGTTGGTCTTGGCGCGCGATGGCGCCGTGCGGCGTGCTGCCATCGCCCTTCATGGCGCGCCTTGGAGCTGGAACCTGGAGATCGCGCCGCGCTTCGACCTCGAGGGTCGCAAGCTGCGCGAGTTCCTCGACTGGGCGAGTCGCGAGACCGGCTGGCGTCTCGAGTACGCCGATCCTGGCCTCGAGCGGCGCGCCCGCGAGATCACTCTGCACGGGGATCTGCGCGGCCTGACTCCGGATGTCGCTCTGCCGGTGATTCTCCAATCCAGTGGTCTCTCGCACCAGCGGACCGATGGCGTGGTGCGGATCGAAGAGGGAGGCGTCCGATGACCTGCACGGTGACCACTCGCCCCTCGCGGCTCGCACTGCGTTCGCTGGCAATGCTGGCCGTTCTCCTGACGGCAGGCTCAGTCGCCGCCGAGTCCTTCGATGGCAGCCGCTATCTCTGCTGGCAGCTGCGCGATGTCCTCCACGATCTGCGCGATCACGGTCTCAACGTGGTCTACAGCAGTGACCTGGTGCGCGACGACATGCAGATCGCTCGCCCTCTGTCGGCGGCGACGCCGCGGGATCTCCTCGACCAGGTTCTGGCGCCCTTCGACCTGCTGGCCAAGGACGGTGGCCGCGGAGTGCTGGTGGTGGTGCGGGACGGCCGGGGACAGACGACGGTTCCTGCCGCCTCCCGGATTCCGCGCGCCGAAGGAGTGCTTCCGATCTGGGTCGAGCAGGGAGAGGTTTCGGAGGCCACTTTTCCGGGACCCCCGTTCGCGGTGCCTCGACATCACCGCTTCCTCGCCATTCGCATTGCCGGCCAGCAGATCGACGACTGGCAAGGGGCCGCCTTCGAGCTCAAGAACCGCATTCTCGAAGCGCGCTCCGGCGCCAGCCACCTGAAGGTCGCGCTGGAGGGCGATGCCCCGGCGGTGGCACGGCTGGTGAGCTTCGGCTTGGCGCCCTATGTCGATTCCTACGTCCGCAACGATTCGTCGTCGACGGCGGTACCCGAGGTCGATGCGACGGCCCGCCTGTGGTCTCGTGCCGCGGCTCGCCATCGGCCGGTCTTGAGTCACCTGCTCGAGGCCGGGGTTCGGGGAGACGAGGTGGTGATCCTCGAAAACCTGCGCCTGAGCGAGGTTCACCATCTCTTTCTCGAAGAGATTCAGGCCTCGGGTATCGCCGTCCTCGACACCCAGCCGTCGGTGCGCGGCATCGATTCGGAGCGGGTGCGGTTCTTTCTCAAGGCCGAAACCGGCAACCTCTTCCTGGCGCTCTACGCCGCCGGGCGAGAGCAGATCGAGATCGCCCTGGCCGATCGCCTGGAGGCCAGGCTGGTGTTCCCGGGAGGGGCAGGATTCGAGTTCGAGAGCACCGGCAAGGGCTCGACCCTGACCGTCGACGGGCAGTACGACCAGTACCTCTTCGAGCTCGAGCCTCTCGGCCCCAAGACCACCACCCTGGGAGTCGAGGTGAGCGACACGCCCATCGTCAATCCCTACGAGGAGGTGGTCGAAAACCAGGTCTTCCGGGAGCGTCAGCTCGAGCGCTTCGAGTCCCTCGATGTCATGGAATACCTCAGCGGCATGGGGCACTTTCCGGGCGCCGACCGCACCACCTGGACCCATCGCATCATCCAGCGAAAAGGCCGCCTGACGGACTATCACCACCTCCGCTTGAGCATCAATGGCGTGCCCTATCCCGAGGAGAAGCTGCTCAAGGGGCGACTGTTCCGCAGCGAGGCCCTGCTGCAGCTCAACCCTCTGGATGTCGAGCTCGACGAGACCTACGCCTACGACTATCTCGGCGACGAGGAAATCGATGGCCGGCCGACCTACAAGATCGGCTTCCGGCCGCTGCGGGCGAGCACTCGCGAGGATGGCAGCTTCGTCAGTGGGGTGGTGTGGCTGGACCAAGAGAATCACGCCCACCATCGCCTGAGGACGATCCAGAGGGGCATCGACGGCCGCTTCATCAGCCAGGATCGCACCTACTTCTATCGTTGGATCGCCCAGGACGGGCAGTGCTGGTGGGACTGGACCCGGCGCCGCGGCACCCGCACCAGCAGCAGCTTTGGCCGCATGTTCACGGTGCAGACGGACACCGTGCGCGAAGACTTCAAGTTCAACCGGCCGGATATCGAGCAGGTGGTCCAAGAGGCCTACGCCAGCGACATCATGATCCACGTCGAGACGCCGCCGGAGGGGCATCGCTGGCTGGTCAAGGACCGCGGCGGTGATCGTCACCTGGCCGGCTTCGAGGTGGCCGAGCCGGCACCGGCGGCCGCGACTCCTGCGGGCACCTCAACGGCAGGGCAAGCCGAGGCCGCTTCGTCGTCCGAGCCTGCCAGTCCACCGCCGGCGGACTATGGAGATCGCTCCCTGGCGGATATCCATGCCTTCTCGACCCGAACCAACCTTTCGCTCTTCGGGCTGGGGGACGACGAAGATTCCGACTTCTATCCCGGCATCACCATCTCCGATCAGGATTTCCTGGACCGTGGCTACCAGGCCTTCATCGGCTTCTTCCTGGAAGACGCCAACCTCGGACTGAGCATTCCAAACTTCCTGCGCAACGATTGGACCTTCTCGGCCTTTCTGCAGGTCCCCTACTCTTCCGATCGCCGCAACCTGAAGATCCCGACCGCCGACGGCGAGCTCGACGGCTCCCTCGAGATACAGCGGTCCGCCCTCGCCCTCAGCCTCGCCATGCCGTTGAGCCGGCGAACCTCCCTCACCAGCTCACTGGTGCTGACGGACCTGTCCTTCGACGGGACCGACGACACCGACCCGCGGTTCGTGCTTCCCAACGAGACGCAAGAACGGGTCTTGGATCTCGCCCTCACCCGCCGCTGGGGTCATTTCACCGCCGAGGTCGGCTACGAGGCCGCCGAGCGCGACGACTGGCAGCCCTGGGGGATCGACGCCGCGGCGCCCCTGGAGGACGAGTACCAGGTGGCACGCGCCAGCCTCGGTGGGTTCTGGAGGGTCGGTCAGGGCAGCAGCTTGAACAGCGCCATCGGCTACTGGAAGGGTTGGAACCTCGACTACTTCTCGCGTCTGGAGGGCAATCCCTCGCGCCGCGGCCTGGTCGGCTTCGGCTATCCCACCGAGGCCGACGAAGCGGCCGTCGTCAGCCTGGGCTGGGCCACCCACCTGTGGAAGACGCCGGTCAACTGGCGCCTCGACAACAGCTACAAGTGGCTCGACGAGACGCGTGACACGGAAGGCGAAAACCACCGCCTGCGGCTGCAGTTCCGATTTCTCATCAACGGTCCCTTCAAGCTCGATATCTGGCCGTCGATCCGCTACAACATCGTCTCTTCCATCGCCAGTGAGGAAGGCGAGGTCGGCTACGGAGTCTTCATCCGCCGGCGTCAGTAGCTTTCGGCACTCACCCCCCGGGGCGTAGCAGGATTTTGTTGCAGCCCGGGGCGCGGGAGGCGAAGAGCTCGTAGGCGGCGGCCCCCTCGGCCAGCGGCAGGCGATGGGAGATGATCGCCGACAGCTCGTACTTGCCCGCCGCCACCAGCGGTACCAGGCGATCCATGTAAGCCCTTGCCGGGCAGCGGCCGGTGCGGAAAGTGAGGTTCTTGTCGTAGGCCTCGGCGGGGGTGAAGGCGAAGGTTGGCTCGTTGTGCACGCCGACCGCGGCGAGGGTGCCACCGGGACGCAGCAGGTCGACCGCCAGACGGCTGGCGTCGGCGCTACCGACGGCTTCGAGGACGGCGTCGGCGCCGCGGCCGGCAGTGGCCTCGAGGACGAGGTCGCGGGTGGATTCTCCGAGGGGCAGGGGCTCGGCGCCGAGGCGCGCCGCCAGCTCGCGCCGTCCGGCGACGCCGTCGACGGCGAAGACCCGGCCGGCCTCGAGCTCGCAGGCCGCCACCGCCGCCATCAACCCCACCGGCCCGCAGCCCAGGACCACCACGACGGCGCCGGGCTCGAAGGCGGCGAGCTCGGCACAGAAGAAGCCGGTCGCCAGGATGTCGCCGGTGAACAGGGCCACGTCGTCGTCCGCTTCCGGTGGGACGGCCACCAGGGTGGAGTCGGCCAGCGGCACTCGCACCAGCTCCGCCTGGGCGCCGTGCAGCCCGTGGCCGCCCTCCACCCAGCCGTAGAGCTGACCTCGTTCGCAGCGACAGGTGAGACCGCGGTGGCAGTAGAAGCAGGCGCCGCAGCTGGTGGTGAAGGGGCTCACCACGCGGTCCCCGACTCGGAACCGGCTCACCTCCGCTCCCACCGCGACGATCTCGCCGAGAAGCTCATGGCCGAGAATGGTGCCGGTGTCGAGGCCGCGCTCGCGGCCGTGGTAGACGTGTAGGTCGGATCCGCAGAGGCCCGCCAGGTCGACCTGAACGATGGCGTCCGTCGGCTCTTCGAGAGCGGGATCGGGCAGCCGTTCATAGGCGACCGACTCGACGTCGTGAAAGATCAATCCGCGCATGGACCGATGCTAGCTCGAAAATCCCCGCTCATCGGTGTCGAGGAACGGCGGTTCGGTCGTGAATGCCGGTCTCGCGTCGCGACGCCGTGGCGACCGGCGGGCGAATTCGCTACCCTTGCGGCGAACGCTGTCGACCGGTCATGAAAATCCTCGCCTTCCTTCGCCGCGCTGTTCCCCTGGCCACCCTGATCCTGGTGGCGCTGGCCCTGGTGTGGATCTGGGGCGTCGGCGAACGCACCGGCCAAGACCGAGTGATGACCACCAGCCTGGTGGTCTTGCTGACGCTGTTGGTGGGAATCCTCTGGCTGGTTCTGCTCTCCGGCTGGCGTTGGTACCGTCGTTTGCTGGCGCTGCTGGTGTTGGTCGGGGCGGTGGGCCTCATCGTGTCGTCGGTTCGGGTGGTCGGCGTGACCGGCGATCTGGTGCCGATCCTCGACTGGAAGTGGGGCGACTCGCAGCGCGCCACGGTACGTCTCGAGGTGCCGCCGCCGCGCGATCTCGGCGAGATCAGCTTCCCGCAATTCCTCGGTCCGCGGCGCGACGCCACCGTCACCGAGGTCGCTCTGGCCACCGACTGGCAGGCGCGGCCGCCGGAGGAGATCTGGCGGCGACCGGTGGGAGAGGGCTGGTCGGCCTTCGCGGTCGGCGATGGCCTGGCCGTCACCCAAGAGCAACACGACGACGAGGAGCGGGTGGTGGCTTACCGGCTGGAGAGCGGTGAGGAGGTCTGGTCCCACGGCTACGCGGCGCGCTACGCCAGCCCGATCGCCGGGGTCGGTCCACGGGCGACGCCGACTCTCGCCGGCGGGCGGGTCTTCACCGTCGGCGCCACCGGCCGGGTCACCGCATTGCAACTGGCCGATGGCTCGCTGCTGTGGTCGCGCGATCTCTTCGCCGAGCTGCAGGCGCCGCTGCCGGAATGGGGCGTCGCCGGCTCGCCGCTGGTGGTCGACGACCTGGTGGTGGTGAGTGTTGGAGGCTCCAACCGGCGCTCCCTGGTGGCCCTCGATGCCGCCACCGGTGAGCTGCGCTGGAGCGGCGGCGACGACCGCGCCGGATACTCCTCGCCGGTGAGGGTGAATCTCGCCGGGATGGAGCAGATCCTGTCCTTCAATCAGGCCTCGATGACGGCCCATGATCCGGCCGACGGAACCGTCCTGTGGAGTGTCGAGTGGCCACCGGCTCAGCCCAACGTCGCCCAGCCCTTGGTGCTCCCGCCGGATCGGGTGCTGCTGTCGACCGGCTACGGCCAGGGCAGTCGCCTCTACCGCATCGGGCGCTCGGCGGACGGCGAGTGGCAGCCGGAGATGCTCTGGAAGTCGCCCCGGCTGAAGGCCAAGTTCACCACCATCGTGAGCGCTCGCGGTGCCATCTTCGGGCTCGACGACGGCACCCTGGTGAGCCTCGATCCGGAAACCGGCGAGCGCCACTGGAAGCGTGGCCGCTACGGCCACGGCCAGACCCTGCTGGTGGGCGACGTGCTGTTGATCGTCACCGAGAAGGGCGAGGTGGTCCTGGTGGTCGCCGATCCCACCGGTCATCGGGAGCTGGCTCGGATGCAGGCCCTGTCGGGCAAGACCTGGAACAACCCGGCGCTCGCCGGTCCGTATCTCTTGGTGCGCAACAACCGTGAGGCGGTTTGCTATCGGCTGCCCCTCACCGCGGCGGGGGATCTTCCCGTCACGCCGATTCCACGGGAGGAGAGTGAGTCATGATGCGGTGGATCCCTCGTAGTGTCGTTCTGTCTCTCGCCCTGGTGTTCCTGCTCGGCGGTTTGGTCGCTTGTGGTGGCGGCGCCGGGGACGAAAGCTCGCAGGCTTCCGCCTCGGACGAGCGGCGATTCCTTTCGGTCGGAACCGCACCTCCCGGAGGCACCTTCTTCGTGGTCGGAGGGGCGCTGGCGGAAGTCCTCGCCGAGCACGGTGGCGCCGGCTGGCGGGTGACCGCCGAAGCCACCAAGGGCACTCAGGAGAACATTCGTCGGCTGGCCCGCGGCGAGCTCGATCTGGCCCTCGCCAATGCCGCGATCAGCTATTTCGCGGTGCGCGGCGAAGGCCGTTGGGATGAGGCCATGCCGATTCGCTCGCTGTTGACCCTGGCCCCCAACGTCGCCCTCTTCGTCACCCCCGGCGACTCTGGAATCGAGCAGATCGAGGATCTGCGCGGCAAGCGCGTGGTGGTGGGTCCTGCCGGCGCCGGCTTCGAGCACTTCGTCGAGCCGATTCTGGCGGCTCACGGCCTGACCTACGACGATTTCACTCCCCTCAACGCCACCCAGAATGGCGCCGTCGACCTGATGGCCGACGGTGCCGCCGACGCCGCCGTCCTCGGCGGCGGAGTGCCGACGCCGTCGATCACCCAAGCGGCGGCCTCGCGCGAGATTCACTTCCTGCCCTTCACGCCGGAGCGCCGCAATGAGCTGATCGCCGGCTATCCGTTCTTCGCCGCGGCCACCATTCCCGCCGAGACCTACCGCGGCCAGAGCACCGACTTCGAGGGCCTCGACGTCGGTTCGATGCACCTCATCGCTTCCGCCGACATGGACGACGAGACCGCCTACCAGATCGTGCGCACTCTCTGGGAGCAGCGCGACAAGGTGGCCGAGCGTCACCCGGTGGGCCGCGCCATCCGGCCGGGGTCGGCGCAACGCGACACCGGCACCCCCTACCACCCTGGAGCGATTCGCTTCTACCGGGAGGCGGGCCTCTGGCCGGAGGAGTAGAAGCCGCCGCGGCGCCCCCGGTGAGCGGCTGGCTGTCCCGTTGGCGCGATGGGGCGGCCCTGCTGCTCGCCCTGTTCTGCCTCGTCGAGGTCAACTACCCGCTGCTCACCCCTGGCGGTGACCTGGCGGTGTTCGCCCTCTTCGGCGTCGTGCTGGCCTTCCTGCGGCCGACGGCCGACCACCGCGGCGCCTGGGTCTTTCCCTGGGCCGCCGCCGCTTTCGCCGTCGTCGGCCTCTACCTGCTGACTCAGAACGAGCCCTTCTTCGAGTCGCTCTGGCTGGGAGGCCGTGCCCTCGGCGAGCGCGCCGGTGCGGAGCTCCCGGTCGATCTGATCGTCGGCTCCCTCGGCTTGGCGCTGGTGCTCCTGGCGACGGTGCGCTCCGTCGGCTGGCCCTTGCCCATCCTGGCCGGCATCTTCCTCCTCTACGCCGCCTTCGGCAGCTCCCTGCCGGATGCCCTGATGCCCCATCGTGGCTACTCCTGGGAGCGCATCGTGTCGCAGACCTTCCTGCAGAGTCAGGGGGTTTTCGGCGTCGCCCTGCGGGTGATGTTCCGCTATGTCTTCCTGTTCCTGATCTTCGGTGCGGTACTCGAGGCCAGCGGCGCCACCCGCTACATTCTCGACGTGGTGCGGCGGTTGTTCCGGGGGAGCAGCGGCGCCCCGGCGAAGGTGGCCGTGCTGTCGAGCGGCCTGCTCGGCTCGCTCTCCGGCAGCGCCGTCGCCAACACCGCGACCACCGGGACCTTCACCATCCCGATGATGCGCTCGGCGGGCTTCGCGCCGCGCATCGCCGCCGGCCTCGAGGCCGCGGCCTCCTCCGGTGGAGCGCTGATGCCGCCGGTGATGGGAGCCGGCGCCTACATGATGCTCGAGATCGTCCAGCCGGCGGTCACCTATGTCGAGATTCTGCGGGCGGCGCTGCTGCCGGCGGTGCTCTACTACCTCTCCCTGCTGTTGATCGTGCACCTTTTCTCCCGGCGCCAGGCGGCGACGGAAACCGCCGTCGAGAAAGAAGTCGGCCCTGATCCCGGCTGGCGCTACGAAGGGTTGGTGTTCTTGGGTGGCTTCGGGGCGCTGATCGCCTTCCTGCTTTCCGGCACCAGCATCTTTCGCGCCGTCACCCTGGCCCTCGCCGTGGTGCTGGCTCTGTCCTTCGCGAATCGCCGCACCCGGCTCTCTTGGGGCGCCTTGCGAACCGCCTTGGCGGGCGCCGCCCATGCCGGCGTCGCCCTGATCACCGCCGCCGGCAGCGTCGGCGTGATCATCGGCGTGGTCACCTTGACCGGCCTCGGCACTCGCTTGCCGGCGATGATTCTGCCGCTCGCCGAAGGCAACCTGCTGCTCGCCTTGATCGCCATCATGGTGTCGTCGATCATCCTCGGCATGGGTCTGCCGTCGGCGGTTTGCTACCTGCTGATGGCGACGCTGATCGGGCCAGTGCTGGGACAGCTCGGAGTGCCGGCCCTCGCCGCCCACCTGTTCATCTTCTACTTCGGCATGATGTCGATGGTGACGCCGCCGGTGGCCCTGGCCGCCTACGCCGCCAGCTCGATCGCCGGCTCCGGCCTGCTGGAAAGCGGCCTGGCCGCCTTTCGCTTCGCGCTGGCCGGCTTCACCCTGCCCTATCTGTTCGTTTTCCGGCCGGAGCTCTTGATGCTCGCCGGCGATGGTGGTCCGGCGACACTGGGAGCCATCGCCCTGGCGGTGTGTGCGGCCCTCCTCGGCATCCTGCCGCTGGTGGCTTCGGTGGCCGGCTACCTGCGCTTTCCGCTCGGGCCGGCGACCCGCACCCTGCTGATGGTCGCCGCCCTCCTGGCGCTCTTCCCGCCGGCCTCGGGAGCCGGCTTCTCGGCCCTCAACCTGGTGGGGGCGGGCCTGGTGGTGGCGGTGGCGGCGGCCACCCTGGCGGGGCCTCGTCTCGTACGTTTGTAGGTTTTGCTCCGCAACCTGACGCTTAGTGTTTCGTAACTGGCTGCGGAAGGAGCTCCCGCGCCAGACCGGGATGGGCCGGAACATCGCTCTCCGGTGTTCGCCGTCGACGAAGTCGGCAGGCAGGCCGGCTCCAGGCAAGCAACTGCAGAGAGGAGGACGCATGAACATCCAGAGGAAAAGCCTGTGGGCTGTCGGCATCATGGCCCTTGCCCTGCTCACCGCGCCGGCCGCCGTGGCCCAGCTTCAGGGCATGCCCGAGGCGAGTCCCGATGCCAGCGTGAGCCAGGTCATCGGCGTGTCCAAGATCACCATCGACTATCACCGCCCGGCGGTTCGTGGCCGCACCATCATGGGCGCCCTGGTGCCCAACGATCAGGTTTGGCGTGCCGGCGCCAACGAGAACACCACCATCACCTTCAGCGATCCCGTCAAGGTCGAGGGTGAAAGCCTGGCGGCCGGCACCTACGGCCTCCACATGATCCCCGGGGAAAAGGACTGGACGGTCATTTTCTCGACCAACTCGACCTCCTGGGGCAGCTTCTCCTACGACCAGGAGGAAGATGCCCTGCGGGTGACCGCTCAGGCCGAGAAGGCGTCCTTCGAAGAGCGCGTCACCTTTGGTTTCGACAGCCTCGACAACGATTCCGGTCGGGTCTACGTCCACTGGGAGGAGACCAAAGTGCCCTTCGAGGTGGAGTTCGACACCACCGCCCTGGCGCTGGCCGAGATTCGCAATCAGCTGCGGTCGCGGGCCGGCTTCGACTGGCGGGGCTTCGTGGCGGCGGCAAACTTCTGCTTGCAGAATGACACCAACCTCGAGGAGGCGCTGCAGTGGGCCGACCAGGCCATCGCCCGCCAGGAGAACTTCAACACCTTGTTCGTCAAGGGCCGCCTGCTGCAGCGGATGGGCGACGGCGAAGCCGAGGCCATGATGGCGAAGGCCCTGCCGCTGGGTAACGAGCAGCAGGTCAACTTCGCCGGCTACCAGTATCTGCAGGCCGGCCAGGTCGAGCGCGCCATCGAGATCTTCCAGAAGAACGTCGACGATCACCCCGAGTCCTGGAACGTTTACGACAGCCTGGGCGAGGCCTATGGCGCCAAGGGCGACACTCAGTCCTCCCGTCGCCTCTACCAGAAGGCTCTCGAGATGGCACCCGAGAACCAGAAGCCTCGCATCGAGGGCATTCTGAACTCGATGAGCTGAACCTGGTCGAGCTCGCAACCGGCTCCGGCTCAGGCCGAGCCGGTTGCGAGCTAAGGCGGCGCGGGCAGGGAATCTGCGCCGCCTTCTGCCCGCCGCAGCTCATCGGTCCACAACCCCCGCCAGCTCTTGCCGTCATCGTCGGAGACCGCCATGGTGCGCCGCCAACGGTCGGTGCCGAGGCGCTCCGAGGTGAGGCGCGACTCGCGGGTCCGTTCGCGGGCCGCCCCGCGCCAAACACTTCGGCCGTCGGCCTCGATCTCTCCTTCGAGGCGGGTGAATCGCCCGCGAACCTGGTTGGCGTACTGCCGCACCCACTTGCCGAGGCGGTGATCGAACAGCTGGACCGAGTAGCCGCGGTAGACGCGATCGTCGAGACGCACCTCGAGGTGGCGCTGCTGGCCGGCACCGCCGAGGATGGGCTCGACCCGCAAGGTCATCGCTTCCTCGCTGCCGTCGGCGGCGTCACGGCGCACTCCTTCCCAGGTGCCGAGGGTCCAGTCGAAGGGCGCCGTTTCGACTTCGGCGGCGAGGGGGCTGGCGGCCAGCAGGAGCATCCAACCCATGAGTCGCCACCGGCAGCGCTGGCGAGGGCTCACTTGGCCGCCGGCTTCGGTTGCGGATGGCCGATCGCGAGCAGGTGCCCGGCGGTGCGGAAGTACCACACGCCGTCGACCGCCGCCGGCGAGGCGAGGACGTTCTCGCCCAGCTCGTTGACCCGCAGGATCTCGAACTTCGGTCCGGTGGCGAGGACGAAAGTCTCGCCTTCGTCGTTGGTGAAGAAGACCTTGTCGTCGGCCAGCACCGGTGAGGCCGAGAAACCTTCGCGCCGGGCCTTGCCGAGGCGCCCTTGCCAGACCACCTCGCCGCTCTTCGCCGCGTAACAGGTGGCGATGGCGGCCATGTCGTTGACCATGTAGAGATAGTCGCCGGCGAGCTGGGTGGAGGGCACGAAGGGGGAGCCCTTCGGCGCTTGCCAGACGATGTGGCTGTCGGTGACGTCGCCCTTACCGCCGGGGCGGATGGCGAGGGTCGGCCCGCCGCGGCCGGAAGAGGCGAAGAGCAAACCGTGGCCCACCACCGGGGTGGGGATGGCTTCGAAGGTGTTGCCGCGGGCAGTCCACAGCTCCTTGCCGTTGGCCGGGTCGTAGGCCTGCACTTGCTGCTGGCCGCTGACGATCAGCTCGTCGCGCTCGCCGACGCGAACGGCGATGGGCGTGTTCCAGCCGACCTTGGCCTGGCGCGGTGTGCGCCACAGTGGGTTGCCGGTTGCCGGCTCGTAGGCGGCGACGAAGGAGCCCCCGGTACCGCGGTGATCCTGCACCAGGAAGAGTCGTCCGTCATGCAGCAGCGGCGAGGAGGCGGTGCCGTGGAAGGCGTCGAAGGTACCCACCGGACGATGCCAGGCGAGCTTGCCGGCGAAGTCGACGGCGAGCAGGCCGTGGTTGCCGAAGTAGGCGTAGATGCGCTCACCGTCGGTGGTCGGCGTCGAGGAGGCGAAGCCGTTCTTGGCGTGGGCGCCTTCGGGCTGGGTGTCCGGGGCGAAGGTCTCCCAGAGCTGGCGGCCGGTGGCGCGGTCGAAGGCGATCAGCGAGCGCCGTTTGCCGCCGTCGTAGGCGGTGGTGAGGAAGATCTTGTCGCGCCACAGAATGGGCGACGAGTTACCGCGGCCGGCCACCGGCACCTTCCACCGGACGTTCTCGGTGGCGGACCAGCGATCCGGAAAGCCGCTACCCACCGCCTCACCTTGTCCGCCAGGACCGCGCCAGCGCGGCCAGTGCTGCTGTCCTTCGCCGTCGCTCGGCAGCAAGTAGGTGGACTCTGCTCCGGGGGCCGCCACCATGACCGAAGGCAGGGAGAGCGCGAAAAGGACGGTGAGCACTGGGCGCATCATGACGGATCTCCTCGAGGTCGGACGGCGGAAAGAAAGAGTCGGTCTGCTGGGATTATCCCTCTGCGGGTCGCCGTCTCCGGGGGCGGCCCTCGCCTCCTGGTACGCGGGTCGAACAGGAGAGGTTGTCCGCCCGCTTGGTGCCGACCGCGGCCGTGGGTGAGAATGGCGCCATGGCGAAAGCGAATCCCTCTCCCGGTGCTCAAACCCTGGCAAGCTGGCAGCGCCTGAGCTCGCTGCCCTTGGGGCGGTGGATGTTCAGCCGCGCCGTGGCCTTCTCCGTTCCCTATACCGGTACCGTCGGGGCGCGGGTCGAGAGCCTCGAGCCGGGGCATGTGGTGGTGTCCCTCCGCGACCGCCGCAAGGTGCGCAACCACCTGGCGTCGATCCACGCCGTCGCCCTGGTCAATGTCGGCGAGTTCGCCAGCGGTCTGGCGATGCTCACCGGTCTGAAACCGTCGGTGCGCGGCATCGTCACCCGACTTTCCGCCGACTACCTCAAGAAAGCCCGCGGGCGGCTGATCGCCGAGTGCCGCTGCGAGCCGCCGGAGGTTGTCGAAACCCAGGACTTTCCGGTGGTAGCGGAGATTCGCGATGATGCCGGCGACGTGGTGGCGCGGGTGACCGCCCACTGGAGGTTGAGCCCGAAATGAGTGATTCGCCGATTGCGACGTCCGCCCTCGAAACGGAGCTGACCCGCCAGCTCGGCATCGAGGTGCCGCTGATCTGCGGGCCGATGTATCCCTGCAGCAATCCGGAGCTGGTCGGAGCGGCGTCCGCCGCCGGCGGGATGGGGGTGCTGCAGCCGATCTCTCTGACCTACGTCCACGGTCACGACTTCCGCGCCGGAGTGCGCCTGATCCAGCAGCTCGCCGGTGGCCGTCCGATCGGCATGAACGCCCTGATCGAGAAGTCCTCGAAGACCTACTTCGAACGTATGCAGCGCTGGATCGACATCGCCCTCGAAGAAGGGGTGCGCTTCTTCGTCACCTCCTTGGGCAATCCCCGTTGGGTGGTGGAGAAGGTCCACGCCGTCGGCGGCTTCGTCTACCACGACGTCACCGAGCGCAAGTGGGCCCTCAAGGGGGCCGAGGGTGGAGTCGATGGCCTGATCGCCGTCAACGGCCGTGCCGGCGGCCACGCCGGCGACCGCACCCCCGCCGAGCTCCTCGACGAGATCGGTGACCTCGGCCTGCCGGTGGTCTGCGCCGGTGGAGTCGGCAGTGAAGAGGATTTCGTCGCCGCCCTGCGCCTGGGCTATGCCGGCGTGCAGATGGGCACACGCTTCATCGCCACCGAGGAGTGTCGCGCCGCGGCCGCCTACAAGCAGGCCATCATCGACGCCGGCGAAGACGACATCGTGCTCTCGGAGCGCATCACCGGCGTGCCGGTGGCGGTGATCAATACGCCCTACATCGAGCGCATGGGGCTCAAGGCCGGGCCCTTCGCCCGCTGGATGCTGCGCGGACGGCGCCGCAAGCACTGGATGCGCACCTTCTACGCCCTCAAGTCCGTCTGGCAGCTCAAGCGTGCCTCCCTCGACGAGAGCGCTTCACGCGAGTACTGGCAGGCGGGCAAGAGTGCTGCCGGGGTTCACCGCATCGAACCCGCCGGCGACATCATCCGCCGCTTCGCTGCCGCAGCGGTGGAGCAGGCGGCGGTCGCGACGGCGCCTGCGGTAGGCGCCTCCGAGCCTGCGGCAAGCGTCGCCCGCGAGTGATGTCCGTCATTGCCGTGGCGAGCCCGCGAGGCGAGAACTTTCGGCCGCGGGGTTTCTCTTTCGCCGGCTCGTGCGTCCAAGGGGCGTGATCGACAGAGCGGCCTACGATTCCCACCAACCTACCCGCGATCGCGGCGGCGACCCTCTCGATGGGGCGACCGAGCGGCGCCTGTCGGCGGCCCTCGCCGCCGGCGATGGAGACGCCGCCGAGGCCTTGGCCCGCGGCTGCTATCGCCGGGTCTTCGTCGCCTTGGTCAAGCTGTGTGGTGAGCCGGACCTGGCTGCCGACCTGACCCAGGACACCTTCCAGCGCGCCTGGGCCGCCATCGGCAAGTTCGACGGTCGATCCTTGTTTTCGACCTGGCTCTACCGCATCGCCTACAACACCTTCATCAGCAGTCGCCGCCGGCCGCGCTTGGTGGCCGCCCTCGACTCCGAGGGTGAGGCCGATCTCGCCGCGCCCGGTGCCGGGCCGCAGGGAAACCTGGAGCGTAGTGAACGGGCAACTCGCCTGCGTCAGGCGGTGATCGCCTTGCCGGAACCGTTGCGCTTGACGGTGACGGCGCGCTTCTGGGGCGAGATCTCGGTGGCCGAGATCGCCGAGCTCGAAGGGGTGACGGCGGTGGCGATTCGAAAACGTCTGAAGCGCGCCGAGGCCCTGCTGCGGCAGGCGATGGCCGAGGAGAAGCGATGAGCAGCCGAAGTGAGCAACGCCTCGAGCGACTGATGAGCGTCGACCTGCCGGCCGAGCCGCCGCCCGGACTGATCGACGAGATCGTGGCGCGTATACCGGCCAATCTGCCGTCCTTCGAGCTGGTCGAGGCGGCACCGGTCGAGGAGCGCTTCCTGCCCCTCTGGGCGACTCGCCTGGCGGCTGGCCTGGGCAGTGCGGCCTTGGGCGCGATGCTCTTCTGGGCTTTGGCATCTTCGGTTCCCAAGCAACCGCAGGGGACCGAGAAAGCGTGGGTCTTCGAGCCTGCCGTGTCTTCTCCGGCGATTGACGAGACGACGGTCCTGTCCGATGAGGTCTTGGCGCCCGAGCCCGCCATGCCGCCAAAAGTCGTGATCGCTGCGCCGCGGCAGCCCGCCACGATCCGCGACGAAATCACCGTGGCCGAGATGGCGCCGGTGTTCGACCGGACGTCGATGACCGCCGGAGCGAGCTTCACGACCAACCCCACCTACCTGCCGGGCAACGGCCTCGGCCGGGTCGACGCTCCCTACCCCGACATGTTCTTCCAGACCTGGGGGACCAATCCCTTCGTCAACACGGCGGATGATCGCCTGTCGACTTTCGGATTGGACGTCGATACGGCGTCCTATGGCGTCGTGCGCAGGTATCTCCGCGACGGCTACTTGCCGCCGCGTGAAGCGGTGCGGGTCGAAGAGTTGGTCAATTCACTGAGGCTCGATCCACTGAGGCCCTGGCGGGAAGGCCCGCGGGATGGCGACATCGCCCTCGCCGTCGACGGTGGCCCGAGCCCGTTCCTCGGACCCGGCGTCGGTGCGGCCGGCGTGCGGGCTCGCCTGCTCCGCATCACGGTCCGGGCGCGCGACGTCGTCGCCGAGAACCGCAAGCCGGCGGTGCTCACCTTCGTGGTGGACGTCTCCGGGTCGATGGACCTGGAGAACCGGCTCGGTCTGGTCAAGCGGTCGCTCCGTCTCCTGCTCGAACAACTCACCGCGGAGGATCGAGTCGCGCTGGTGGTTTACGGCAGCGCGGGGCGAGTGGTGCTCGAGCACACTTCCGATCTCGAGGCGATTGGCGAAGCGATCGATCGCCTCGAGAGCGAAGGCTCCACCAATGCCGAGGAAGGTCTCGTCCTGGGCTATCGGCTGGCGTCCGAAGGTTTCGTCGAGGGGGCGATCAACCGCGTCATCCTCTGTTCCGACGGCGTCGCCAACGTCGGTGCGACGGGTCCCGATGCGATCCTGCAGCGGATCTCCCTCGAGGCGGGGCGCGGTATCGAGCTGTCGACCGTCGGTTTCGGCATGGGCAACTACAACGACACCCTGATGGAGCAGCTCGCCGATCGCGGCGACGGCGACTACGCCTACGTCGATTGCCTCGAGGAGGCGCGCCGGATCTTTGTCGAGGAGCTCACCGGAACGCTCCAGACGGTGGCCGAAGAGGCCCGCATCCAGGTGGAGTTCCGGCCCTGGGCGGTGCAGCAGTATCGACTCCTCGGCTATGAGAATCGCGATATCCCGGATGAGTCCTTTCGCGACGACGGAGTCGATGGTGGCGAGGTCGGAGCGGGTCAAACGGTGACCGCCCTCTACGAAGTGCGTCTACGGCGTCGCCTGCCCGGCAGGGGACTACTGGGCACGGTTCGGCTGCGCTACCGTCCTGTCGGAGATTCTGAATTCGTCGAGCAGGAGCTCCCCATCCGCCGGCGCGATCTCGTCCGCCGCTGGTCGCAACTCGCTCCGGACGCCCGGCTGGCGGCGATCACGGCCGAGTTTGCGGAGATCCTGCGCCGTTCCTTCTGGGCCCGGGGCTCCTCCCTCGACGATCTTCTCCTCGAGGCCGAAGCCCTCAGTCCGCATTTTGCCGGTAACCAGTCCTATGACGATCTCGTGGGCTTGATTCGTCGGGCCGCCGTGCTTCAGGTGGAAGAGGGGGAGGAGAGTCTCTTTTCCGAGGCCAACGACTGATTGCGGCGCCGCTCCCTGGGCTGGTGGTGTCGAGCCCGGGGGGGGGGGGGAACCCCCCCCCCCCGCGGCCCCCCCAAAAAAACAAAGGGCAAAAACCGGGGGGTTAGGAAATTTATTAAAAACGCCGGCCCGACGGGGTGGGGGTGGGGGGGT
>JBCCHV010000050.1 GCA_039028635.1 Acidobacteriota bacterium | reverse complement strand
CGTGCAGACGCTGGTGTTGGGCGCCAACGGCGTCTCGCAGCTCGAGGTTCGCTTCACCGGCAGTGGTGCGGTGGCGGGCCTGGTGTTCGACTGCGAGGGCGGTATCTGCATCAGCGGCGGCCAGGTGAAGGACTCCTTCAACCAGGTGTCCTTCGGCAACAACGATGGTCCGGACGACTGGGCTGGTGACTGGATCGAGGACGACGTGTCGTCGCCGGGTCCGCAGGCTGGCCGGGTGCGGATCAACGATGGGTTCATGTTCCTCGACGACTATCCGAACACCGGCACGGAGCCGAGCGCGGCGCGCGAGGTCGACATGTCCGGGGCCAACTCGGCGACCCTCGAGTTCGCTTTCGACACCGGCTACGGCGTCGACCCGAGCGATGCGGTGACGGTGGAGGTCTCGAACGACGGCGGCGCGACCTGGACGGTGCTGGAGGTGATCACCGGGATCAGCGGCACGGTGGAGGAGAGCCGGAGCTTCGATATCTCGGCCTTCATCTCGAGCGAGACTCAGGTGCGCTTCCGGGTGTCGAACAAGTACGGCGGGCAGCACGAGTTCTTCTGCCTGCGCTTCGTCAAGATCACCTGGTCTTGCGAGGAGCCGACGACGAGCGGTGAGCACTACAGCGGTCATCTGCAACACGGTGGTTCCGCGGTAGAGCCGAACGGCACCTACTACTACTCCGAGGCTGGACGCCACGAGGGCAACCTCGAGGGCGCTTCCGGGACCGACTTCGATCTCGAGCTCTACCGCTGGAACGGCTCGGGTTGGCAACGGGTCGAGGGCGCCTGGACCTACAGCTCGTCGGAGTCGATCAGTTACGACGGTAGTGCCGGCTACTACTACTGGAGGGTTTCCTCTTACTCTGGGAGCGGGGCCTATGACCTCTGGATCGTGCGTCCGTAGGAGCTGATTCAGAGGCCTGTTCCCACCTCGTTGGGCAGGGATGAAACGGCGGGTTCCTTCGGGGGCCCGCCGTTTTCTTATGGCCGCTTTTTCTTTGTTGGGCCGTCGTCCAGGGCCTGGTGGCTGCGCTCGGTGCTCGGAACTCGCGCGTCTGCTGGTGGCTTCGATGAAGCGTTGGGCTTCGGCTTCGGATTCGTAAGTGGAGCTCGAACATCTGCGCTTCGTGCTCGCTCACCAGGCCCCGGACGACTCCGATGGAGGTGGCTGGGGGTTTGGGCTTGCGGGGGCGCGGCGGGCTCCGAAGGGTTGAAGGGGGGTGTGGAGCTTGCTGTGCCGTCTTCCGTGTCCTGGTGGCTGCGCTCGGTGCTCGGAACTCGCGCTTCTGTTGGTGGCTTCGATGAAGCGTTGCTCTTTTGAGGGTTTCGGCTTCGGATTCGTAGGTGGAGCTCAGACATCTGCGCTCCGTGCTCGCTCACCAGGCCCCGGACGACTCCGATGGAGGTGGCTGGGGGTTTGGGCTTGCGGGGGCGCGGCGGGCTCCGAAGGTGGGGAGGGGGAGGTGGATCTTGCTGGGCCGTCGTCCGTGTCCTGGTGGCTGCGCGCGGTGCTCGGAACTCGCGCGTCTGGTAGTGGCTTCGAGGAGGGGGTGCTCCTTTGACGGTTTTTTTGCTTCGGATTCGTCAGTGGCGCTCAAACACCTGCGCTCCGTGCTCGCTCACCAGGCCCCGGAAGACTCCGTTGGAGGTGGCTCGGGGGCTCAAATCTCAGAGATCGGTGTAGTGGGTGGTCGCAGGCGCTCTACCGGTCCGTGGGTTGGGTTCGGTGGGTCTTGGAGCGGAGCGTGAGCCCGCGGGCAAGGTTCTTGGAAGTCCGAGACTCGGCCCGTGGAGGAGGAACGGAGGCATCTGTTTGAGCCGAAGGCGAGTTGTGCTGAGCCTGCACTTTCTCGCCAACTCCGTCGCGAGCGGCTGTGAGTTGCTGCAGATCCAAGGAGTGCGGCTTCGGAGCGCCACAGGCGTACTTTCAGTACGTCGAGGACGCGAAGAGGTCGCAAGACGCCGGAGATGCGGTAACTCACAACCGCGCAGCAGGAGGCTGGCGAGAAAGGTAGGCTTGGTCCGGAACGGGCCGATTCGGAGGCTGACACTCCTTCTCGCGGGCGGTCCAGCGGAGCGCAGAGACCCGCCGAACCCAACCCTTCTCGCGCGAGGACTATTCAGGTGTTGTCGGACTTGGATCGGTCAGTAAGAACCGCTAGATTCCCGTGACGCGGATGACTTCTTCGACCGTCGTGACGCCTTCGGCGAGTTTTCTCAGGGCGGACTGGCGCAGGGTCTTCATGCCGCGCCCGATGGCTTCGCGCTTGATTTCGGCGGCGTCGGCGCCGGCGATGGTGAGCTCCTGAAGTTTTTCGTCGAGGGGAAGGATCTCGAAGATTCCGGAGCGCCCGAGGTAGCCGGTGCTGCGGCATTCGAAGCAGCCGGCACCCTCTTTGACCTTGACTCGGTGCTTTTCGGGGACGGTCAGCCGCAGGCTGGCGACTTCGTCTTGGGTCAGGTGGCGGTCGGTGGTGCAGTGGGGGCAGATCTTGCGCACCAGCCGCTGGGCCATGGCACCGATCAGGGTGGAGCTGATCAGGAAGCGCTCGACGCCGAGGTCGGCGAGACGGGAGATCGAGGAGGCGGCATCGTTGGTGTGCAGGGTCGACAGCACCAGATGGCCGGTGAGGGCGGCCTGGATGGCGTAGCCGGCGGTTTCCGCGTCGCGGATCTCGCCCACCATGATGACGTCCGGGTCTTGGCGCAGGATGTGGCGCAGGGCGGCGGAGAAGGTGACCCCCGCCTTGGGCTGCACGGCCGTCTGGTTGAAGGCCTCGTGGACCATCTCGATGGGGTCTTCGATGGTCGTGACGTTGATCTCGGCGTTGCCGATCTGGCTGAGGGCCGAGTAGAGGGTGGTGGTCTTGCCGGAACCGGTGGGCCCGGTGACCAGGATGATGCCGTGGGGGCGGCTGATGAAGTCTTCGAAGAGGACCTGCTCTTCGGAGTAGAAGCCCAGCCCGACGAGCTCCTGGGTGAGGACCTCGGGATCGAAGATCCGCATCACCGCTTTCTCGCCGAAGGCCACCGGCAGGGTCGAAACGCGCAGCTCGACCTCGCGACCGTTGCGCAGCGTCTTGACCCGGCCGTCCTGGGGTCGACGCTTCTCGGCGATGTCGAGGCGGGACATGGTCTTGATGCGGCTGACCACCGCCTTGTGCACCACCTTCGGCATCTTCTGAATGTCGTGCAGCACCCCGTCGATGCGGAAGCGAATCAGGCTCTCGTCGCGCTTTGGCTCGACGTGGATGTCGCTCGCCCGCGAGTCGAAGGCGTGCTGCAGCATGAACTCGACGGCGTTGACGACGTGCTGATCGCTCGACTCGATCTCGCTCTCGCTCTTCATCCGGACGAGCTGCTCGAGATTGCCGAGATCGATGCCGCCGCGCAGGTCCCGCTCGGCTCGCTTTACCGAGTGGCGCAGGCCATAGAACTCGGTGATCGCCTTCAGGATGTCCGGCTCGCTCGCCACCACCAGCTCGATGTCGCGGCCGGCGAGGCGCCGGAAGGAGTCGATACCCTCGATGTCGTAGGGGTTGGCGCAGGCGAGGCGCAGACGGCCGTTGGTCATCGCCAGCGGCAGCATGCGATGACGCTTGGCGAAGGGCCGCGACATCTTGGTCTCGATGAGGTCGGCGTCGAGACTCAGGGCATCGATCCGGACGTGGTCGAGGCCGGCATCGGCGGCGATCGCCTCGGCGATCTCGTTCTCCGTCAGCGCCACGCCCTGGCGCTGGTCCCGCAGTCGGAGCTGCTGAACGATGTCGTAGGCCAAGGCCTTTTGCGCGTAGCTCTTGGCCGAGCGCAGCCGGTTGGGAAGGATCTTGGCTTCGGCCTTGATCTGCTGGCCCTGCTTTTCGGTGATGGAACCCTGGCGGACCAGGATATCGGCGACCAGATCGGGCGTCAGGCTCATGGGCTCAGGATACCAGCCAGCAAGGATGTAGGAGCGCCTCGGAGGCCCTCGGGGACCTGCGTGAGGCCCTTGCCGACCGCTAGGCGCCGGGGGCGAGGGCAGGCTTGGCGAGCAGCTCTCGGGCGGCTTCGGCGAGGGCCGGGCGCAGCTCCGACTCCTCGATCAGACGGCAGCAGGCGGTGGCCACCTGCCAGCGATTGCTGGCCGAGAGATAGTGGATACCGGGCTCCCCGCGTCGGTCGCCGAGGGCGAGGTCGGCCGAGATGATCGGCACGCCGCGCTCGATGGCCTCGGTCACGCCGCCCGCGGAGGGTAGGGCGAGCAGCGCGGTGGCGTGGTCGAGTCGCTCCTGGGGCGCTTCGCCGTCCTCGGCGACGAGCACGTTGCCCTGGCAATGGAGCTCACGCACGCGCCCCGGAATCGACTGGCCGAAGACCAAGAAGCGCGAGCGACTGTGGCGCTGCAGAACCAGGGGCAGGACTTCCTCGCAGAGTCCGCGAGCCAGCTCGCCGTCTTCCGCACCGATCATCAGAACGAAGGTCGGGGCTTCGACGCGGGATCCGACGGCGCCCAGCGGCCGCCGCGGCGTGGCCGAGTCCATCTGCATCCAGCCGAGCCATTGCCAGGCCCGTCCCGCGCTGCTCCCGAGGAGATCACAGGCCTCGATGCCGCCGGCTTTGCGCACGGCCCGGTAGTCGAAGCAGGGCACCCCGAGGGCGTGCAGGCGGGCCGACAGCAGGTGCTCGCGCAGGATTGCCATCACCTTGTCGCGGAAGCGATGGAAGGTCTCCGGGGCGAGATCGAAGCGCGAGTGCCAGGTCTCCTCGAGCTGGCTCTCTTCGATCACGTTGTGGGTCAGCCATTCGAGCAGGAGCTTCTGCAGGTTGGCCGAGATCGGCGCATCGGGCAGAAAGGGCTGGGAGAACCCGCTGCCGAAGAACTGTTCGTGGCGCAGCGGCCAGGCCAGCGGGCGCACCTTGTGCAACACCGGCTGAGGGACGAACACCAGGCTGGTGCGAATCCAGGAGTCGTAGGAGAAGTCGAGGATCCGGCAGGGCTCCATGAAGCTGTCGATCCAGCCGATGCAGGCGCCGAGCTGATGGCTGGCCTCCAGCACCTCGCCATCCACCAGGGCGAGGAAGTCCTCGCCGTAGGCGAGCAGGGCGTCGGTCGCGAAGAGGTAGACATCGGCCCGGTTGTTCTGTCCGTCGAGCCACTCGAGGCCGCGCTCGAAGGCGGAGAACTCCCAGGCACTGTTGTCTCCGCCGATGTGGAACAGATTGTTCGAGACGGCGTGGCTCCAGTCGCCGGCGTTCAGGTTGTCGACCACCACAATGGTGGTCTCGAGGGTCGGGATCTCGCCCAGGACTCCGAGCAGCCGGAGCAGGGAGCGCGGGTACTTGTCGCGATCGTGCTGGGCGAAAACGACTGCCAGTCGACAGCCTTCAGCGTTCATCTCGAGGAGCTCCGGCGGTCAGTCCGAAATCGTGGCACAGGGACTCGATGGCGCGTCGAGCGGCCCGGGGCGAGAAGTCTTCGGTGATGCGCTGCAGGCCGGCCCGCGACAGGCTCTGCCAGAGGGAGGCGTCGCGGTAGACCTCGATGACGGCGCGGGCGAAGGAGTCGGCGTCGTCGGCGATCATGGCGTCCTCGCCGTGGCTCAGACCGATGCCTTCGGCGGCCACCGAGGTCATCACGCAGGGCAGGCCATGGCTCAGGCTCTGGGTGACCTTGCCCTTGATGCCGGCACCGTAGCGCAGCGGTGCCACCGAGAGCCGGCAGCCGTCGAGGTAGGGATCCATGTCCTGAACGAAGCCCACGATCTCGGTGTGCTCGTCGGCGAGGGCGCGCAGCTCGGCGGGAGCCTTGCTGCCGATCAGCAGGAAGCGGACCGTCGGAAGCTCCTGCCGCACCCTGGGCAGGATTTCGCCCACGAACCAGCGCGCGGCGTCGATGTTCGGAGGGTGCTCGTAGCCGCCCACGAAGTAGAAGTCTCGGCGCTCCTCGAAGCCCTGCGCCGGGGCCGTGGTCGAGTGGATCAGAGACAGGAGGCGGACGTCGAGGTCGGGCGCCTCGCGCCCCAGGATCTCGGCCTCGCTGCGGCTCACCACCAGGGTGGCGTCGGCCTTGCGAGCGAGCTGGAGCTCCGACTCCCGCAGGCGATGGGCTTCTTCCTCGAGATCGGCGTCTTGCTCGAGGGCCGCCCGGCGCTCGAGCCGGAGGAACTGCAGGTCGACGGTGTCGAACACCAGGCGAGCGTGGGTACAGAGCCGGCGCACCAGATCGAGACAGCCGGAAGCGATATGGAAGCGCGACACCAGCACGAGGTCGAAGGCCTCGCCGTGGCGCTCGAGATAGGACTCGAGGGACGTGTACTGAGGGGTGACGATGAGCTCTGCCTTCTGCTGCCTCAAGGCCTGGCCATAGGGGGCCATCTCGTAGAGGTTCTCGGGCAGGAAGGTGACCTGGAAATCGGTCTCCCGGAGGGCCTCGACGAGGGCCGTCATGCGCACCGAGCCGGCATCCTGGTCCGGTGTCGGCACGCGATGATCGATGATCAAGGCGCGCCGGCGGCGGCTGGGCTCGCGATGGCGGTCGAGGTCCTCGCTGACCGCCCCTTGGCGGCTGAGGGACTCGCTCCAGCGTTGACGAAGCTCGGGGCGTGGCGCCGCCGGACTCGCCGCCAGGGAGCGCGCCGAGCGCACCGTGATGGCCGGCTGATAGAGGCATCCCAGGGCGCGGCGCCGAAGCTCCAGAGCGAGCTCGATGGTGGCCTCCTCGTCCCGCGACGAGACCTCGAGCTCGGCGGCGTCGGCGGTGCGCAGGGCGAGGAACTGGGAGCGACCGAAGTCGACCCAGCGAGGAAACGAGATCTCTGCGGCATCGCTCTCGAGGCCGGCACCATAGGGTGTGCTCGAGCCGTCTCGCCAGAGGACCGAGCCGGCTTCCGCGACCTTCCCCTGGGGGTCGAGGATCTTGCCGCTCAGCAGACCTGCTTGCGGTTCCGCCTCGAAGGTCTCGAGCAGGCGATCGAAGGCGTCCGTCTCGAGGGCGACGTCGCCCGACACCAGAACCACGAAGGGAGCGCTGGCGCTGCGGGCCGCCGCCAGCAGGGCTGAGATCGGCTCCTCGGCAGCGATCGGGCTGAGATTGCCGAGGGCGGCCACCACCTCGGCGCCGGGTCCGGCGACGTGAGCCCGCAAGGGGTGCTGGCGGGATGCTTCGGCGACCGCCGGGAGGCAGGCGAGGGGACTCGATTCGGGAACGTGGACCACGACCTCGAGGGTTGCCTCGGTGGCCTGGGTGACCTCCGGCAGGCCCGCCAGGGCGGGCGCCGGCGAGGGCTCCTGGAGGGCGCGCGGCGCCTCCGGGAGACGGCTCGGCGCGCCCGCCGGGGGCTTGCGCCGGCCGCCGAGGGAAAGGGAGCGACGCAGGGCCGCGAACACTTTCCAGGAGCGGCTACCCCACAGCACGTCGATCAGTTGCTGGGCGGTCTTGGCGGCGGTCTCGACCTCCCGCGCCCGGCGGGTGAGGGTTTGCAGCTCGATCTCGTGGCGGGCCACCCGGCGAGTCGCGTCGCGCGCCTGGCGGGTACCGCGAGACAGCTCATCGCGCTGGCTCTCGAGCTCTTGGCGCTGGCGCAGCAGGCTCTCGTGGTGCCAGCGCAGGGCTTGCTCGAGCTCGCTCTCGCCGTGCTCGAAACGGGCTTCGAGGGTGGCCAGCCGCTGGATCAAGCGCTCTTCGGTGCCCTCGAAGGGGGCAAGACGGTCACTGACCGAGGCTTCGATGGCCTGCAGCCGCTCGGCGACCTTGTCTTCGAGGCCGGCGAGGCGCTGCACCGACTGGCCGACGATCTCGAGCTCGCGCTGCAGCTCGAGGACCCGGCGTCCGCTCTCTTCGCGCTCCTTCTCGATCTGGGTTGCCCAGCGCATGCGCTCTTCGAGCTCCGCCTGCAGCTCGAGAATGCGTCGCGCCCGCCCTTCCGACTCTTCCTGCAGGCCTTTGGCCCAGCGGGTGCGCTCTTCGAGCTCGTCCTGCAGCTCGAGAATTCGCTGGCCCCGGCGCGCCGACTCGTCCTCCAGTCCTTTGGCCCAACGGGTGCGCTCTTCGAGCTCCCCTTGGAGCTCCAGGACGCGTTCCGTGCGGTTGCGCAGGGCGTTGCTCTCGGCGATGTGAAAGTAGCTCGCCGAGGGTGCCAGCTCGGCATCGCTGCAGACCGCGATCAGGTAGTCGGCCTGGGGCTCGCGGCGCTGCCGTCGCGGCCGCTGCAGGCGGGCTTCCGGCGCCCCCTGATGAGAAGCCGGCGAAAAGAACACCCCTTCGGTGTGGCTTTGGCCGAGAACCTGGACGGTGGGAAAGAGCGGCTCGAGCTCATCGAGCAGCTCGCCGAGCTCGAACTCGTGAACGTGGAACGGGTTCGGTGCCGCCCCCGGCTCGCTGCGGTAGGTCTCCTTGTTGGGCGTCGACAGGATGAACAGCCCTTGCGGTGCCAGGAGCCGACGGACCTCGGCGAGGAAGCTGCGGTAGGAGCGCAGGTGCTCGATGATCTCGAAGGCGACGATCAGATCGAAGGCGCCGTCCGGCAGGGCGGCTTGCTCGCAGTCGGTGACGAAGAACTGCAGGTCCGGGAGGCGATAGCGGCTGCGGGCGAAGGCGATGGCGTCCGCTGCCAGGTCGCAGCCGAGGGTCGATCGGGCCCCGGCCTTCTGCAAGATGGCGGCGCCGTAGCCGGCGCCACAGCCGAAGTCGAGCACCCGCCGACCGCGCGCTAGCTGGCCGGCGAAGTGGTACCGTGAAGCGTGTTCGAGTTGCAGTTCCGGCTCCACCTTGCCGGGGACCATGCGCTCGCCCGTGAATTCAAGATCGAACATAACTCCGCTCCTCCCGAAGGCCGTTCCCGGAGAGATCCGAAGGAGCGGCCGGAACGGCCCCTCGAGGGATCCCTTTGAGGCTTGGAGAGAATGTTGCAATTATTTCTGCAATAGGCTCTAGAGTCAATGATTTAGCGCAATTCTGAAGGGGCCGTGGTAGCCTCTCGCCGTCGCTGTTGTAAGCACTATGGGAAAACCGAGCACGAGAGTACGTTGGGCCGCCCTGGGATGGCTGATGATCTGCCTCGCCGGGTGTGCGCCGTCGGCCGAACTTGCGCCGCCAGCGCCGGTGGAGAAGCCCTTCGGTGAGATCCCGGGCGTCGTCCTGGTGCTGATCGACACGCTGCGCGCCGACCACGTCGGCGTCTACGGCTCGACGCGCCAACTGACGCCCCAGCTCGATCGCCTGGCCGAGGAAGGGATCGTGTTCGAGAACGCGATCGCTCCGTCCGCCTGGACGCGCTCGTCGGTGGCTGCGATGTTCACCTCGCGATACCCATCCTCGATCGGAGTCTTCGGGCGAGAGGACGCCATCGCGCCGGAGGCGGTCACCCTGGCCGAGGCTCTGCGCGATCGGGGCGGCTTCCAGACCATCGCCGTCAGCACCAACAAGAACGCTGGCCGGCCCTTCGGCTTCGCCCAGGGGTTCGACCGCTTCGAGGTGCCCGATCTCTATGCCGGATATCCCGGGGACTATGAGATCTACACCGCCGAAGGAGTGACTCTCAAGGCCCTGCAGATGGTCGACGAGCTGCGACCCGGCCAGCCGTTTTTTCTCTTCCTGCACTATGTCGATCCCCATGACCCCTACTTGCCCCACCCGGGGCTGCTGACGGAGCCCGAGCCGCCGGGGCGCTTCAACGGCTCGCGGGCCGATCTGCGGCGCCTCGATCGCCTGCCCGCGGGCGAGCGCACCGCCGACGATGTCGCCCGCATTCGTCACCTCTATGCCGGCGAGGTGAAGTACTGCGATCACTGGGTCGGAAAGTTGCGCGAAGGGCTGGCGGAGCGTGGCCTCGACGACAAGGTGCTGTGGCTGGTGACTTCGGATCATGGCGAGGGATTGTGGGATCACGGACTTCGCGGGCACGGCTACGACCTCTACGAAGAGATGATCCAGGTGCCCTTGATTCTCAAGGCTCCGACGGCCGCCGGTCCACCGCCACGGGCGCGGGTGAGCCAGCCGGTCAGCCTGATCGACATTGCGCCAACCGTGTTGCGCGTCGTCGGCCTGCCATCGCCGGGAGACTTTCGCGGTGCCGACCTGCTGGCGGTGGACGACCGCAGCCGGCGCCAGGAGCTGGTCTACTCCGAGGTCGAGCTCGACGGCCGCAACTACGAAACGCTGCGGCGGCGCTCCCTCAAGCTGATCCGCAACCGCGGCCGAGTGGCGAAGGTCGACGCCCTCGAGCTCTACGATCTCGAGCAGGACCCCAGCGAGCGCACCAACCTCAATCGGCGGCGCAACCGCGAGCGCTCGGAGCTGGCGCGGCTGCTCGGCGGCCTCGCCAAGGAGCTCCAGGAAGACGTCATCGGCAGCGGTCGAATCGGCCTCGACGAGCTCGACGACGAGACCCGGAAAGGGTTGCAGGCGTTGGGTTACCTGGGGGCCGACGGGCGCGTCGAAGGGCGGCCTCGCCGACCCTCCGCGGCGGGCCCCGAACAACCGCTGCCGGTGCTCGACTTCACCCGCGAGGATCATCCCGGCGATCAGGTTCTCGAGGGCTACTACGCTCCCGAGAACGGACGCCGGTGGATGGCCGGTCGGTCGTCGGCGCTGCTGGGGCGGGTCACCGAACGACAGTGGCGGATCAAGGGGTGGGTCGATCTCGCCGCCCATGGTCAGGACGAGCTCACCCTCACCCTGCAGTTCGACGGCGAGGGTGGGGAAGTCCGCACGGTGAGCGAATCGGGATGGTTTCATCTCGAAGGCGGCTTGCCGCCGTGGGTTCTCGGCCGCGACCGGGTGCGTGTCGACATCGAGTGCGACAACGATTTCGCCCCTCCCGGCGGCGACCGCCGGTTCCTCTGCGCCGTGATCGAGTCGATCGGCCTCTACGACTGAACAGCGCCCGGCGGGCGGGCGCCCTCGGCTCATGACGCCACGACCATCACCCGCTGACCGCGAGCGATCTGCTCATAGGCGTCCGGCGGCGGCTCGAGGACCTCGACCTCGGAAAAACCGACGGCGCGCAGCAGCCACGACAAGCCGTTGAGAGAGGGCACCACCGAGAGGCCCTGCAGACTCGACTCGCCGTGCTCCGGGCGCTCGCTGTCGCGGCGCTCATCGACCAGGGAGAGGGCGCCGACGATCGGCTGTCGGTAGTCGACGGAGCCCCACTCGATGCTGCCGGAGAGGTCGGGACCGACCTGGGTCTCGATCACACAGAGATCGCGGCTGACGGCGCGCGCCAGCCGCAGCACGCTGATCAGATCCTCGAGGTGGTAGAGCACACCGAAGAGCAAGGTGAGGTCGTAGCGGCCGAGTGCCTCGGGCCGGATCTGCTGCAGATCGGCGGTCAGAAACGAGGCGTTGCCGAGGCCCAGAGCGCGCGACATCTGGCGGGCGTCCTCGACGTGGCGGCGGCGGCCATCGACGCCCAGCACATGTTGCGCTCCGTGCTGCGCCAGGGCGGCGGCGAAGTAGCCCTGATGGCAGGCGAGATCGAGACAGCGTAGCCGCGGCCAGGCGGAAGACCCCAGCCGGCGCTCGAGCTCGGCGAACAGCATCGTCTCGCGGCTGCGATGGATCTCGCGCACCTTGGCCGGTGCATAGCTGCGGGTGCGGCGACCGCTCGGCAGGGTGAACTCGTAGAACCACTCGCGCGCCAGAATCGCCTGTTCGTCGTCCGATGGGGCGCGGGTCGCCGCCACCTGGGGCGGAGCCTCGGCCGGCACCACCCCTGGCCGCGGCTCGGGAGCCCGGTCCGGCCAGCGGACACAGAAGTCCGGCGTCCAGTGGCGGTAGGCCCGGGTCGCCGCCACCGGCCGGGCGCGCATCGCCGCCAGCAAGTGGGTCGGCTTGAGCTCGCCGCCGTCGATCTTGGCCTCGTCGAGCTCGGCGACGCGCTCGATGAAGGCCAGGTCTTCAGCCTTCTCGGGGTCGAAGTTGTGGCCGAAGGAACGGTCGACGAAGATGTCGACCAGGTTGCCGAAGGCGACGCAGCTCTCGAAGGCGAAGGTCTCGAGGAGCAGCGGCATGATGTCCTGGGCTCGAATCCCCTCGTTGCCTTCGACGGAGCAGTCCCAGTTCTCGTACTCCTCTTCCCAGCGCGAGAGCTGGTGGTTGTACTTGTAGCGCTGCGGCATTTCCAACCAGATCTCGTTCACCAGGGCGAGAGCTTCGGGCCAGCGCATGTGACCGTTGCGCCCGATCATGTCGTTGGTGAGGAACACGCCCTCCTGGCCGATGGCGCGGTGGATCTTGGCGAACAGGCTCTCGAGGTCGACGATGTGGTGCAGGGAGTGGTTGGCGAGGCACACCGACACCGGCTCCTCGGGTTGCCAATCGTCGATGTCGAGGACGTCGAAGCGGAAGTGCTCGTCGACTTTCGCCTGCTTCGCCAGCTCTTGGCCGCGCTCGATCATGAAGGGATTGAGCTCGAGGCAGCGAAAGCGGAAGTTGGTGACGCCGTCGGCGCGGAGCTGCTCGGCGAGGCGTACCTCGAGGTCGCAGTTGCCGGCTCCGATGCTGACCACCTGATGGGTCTTGCCGCGGCCCCCACTCTGGCATTGGGCGGCGATGTGCGAGCTGAAGAAATGGTCGACGCCTTCATAGCCACAGGCCTGGAGCTTCGGCAAGACCCAGCGGTGGCTCCAGAAATGGTAGATGGCGGGAAGGTCGTGGACGTCCACGCAGTCGCGGTAGCGGGCGATCTCTTGCTCGAGACGGCGGCGCTCGGCGTCGTCGGCCTGGGAATGGGGATTTGCCATGGGGGAGATTCTATTGCTTCGGGGCGACGGTTCGGGCGTCGCTGGGCCGAGTCCGTTCCGGAAACGCAAAAAGGGCGGTCGTTCTGGCCGAAGCCGGACGACCGCCCGCAGGTCACTTCACGCGTGGAGGAGGCTTACTGCTGGGCCGACTCCATGCCGTCCAGGCGCTCCTGGAGCTGGCGGATGGTGTCCTGCTGCTGCAGGGTGTAGAGGGTCAGCTCCTCGACCTTCTCGAGCAGACGAAGCTGCATGGTGGACATGTCGATGGTGCCACCGTTGGCCTCGACCTCGTCGACCGAAGGAATGCGCGGCAGGTGGCGCTCGGTCTCGATGAAGGACTTGAGCTCGTCCAGCGGCATCAGGTTGTAGGTCGGCTCGAAGACGAAGTCCGGCAGGGTGTTGGCACCGGCGTTGGCGCTCACGGTGCCTTGGAAGACGACATCGCCGGTGGTGCCGCTGAGGACCATCTCGTTGACACCGGAGCCAGCCTTGGTGACCACGAAGCTGCCACCGTTGTCGGCCGAGAAGCCCCAGATGGAGCTGACGCTGGTGTTGTTGAGCGCGATCTCGGCGCGGCCCGGGGCCTTGACCTCGATCAGGCGAGTGATCGCGGCGGCCGGCGACAGCGTGTCTTCGACCAGGAGCTGAGCGGTGCCATCGGTGCGGCGGACGTGCACCGCGGCGGCCGGATTATCCGTACCCAGACCGACCTGGTTGTCACTGTCGAGGTAGATGCTGTCTTCCGGCGCACCCGGCTTGATGCGGAAGGAGAGCTTCGAGCCGTTGGTGACGTCGCGGATGAAGAAGTTGGCCTCGTTACCGGCGAGGTCCCAGGTCTGCGACGCGAAGCCGTCGGAACCGTCCTGCTCGAGGCGCAGCGTCGGGGTGTTGCCCTCGACGATGTGGAGGTCGACCACCGGCTCCGAAGTCTTGATGCCGACGTCACCATCGGCCTCGACGTAGAGGGTGTTGACCTGAGCACCGGCCTCGATGGTGAAGGGGTTGCGGCCGGCGGTCGAGTCCTCGACGAAGAACTTGTTGGCGCCGCCGTTGGTCGTCTCGTTGGCGCCCAGACGCCAGTCGTTGGACGGGAAGCTGGCGCTCGCGCTGGTGTCGTTGAAGTGGATGCGGAGGTTGTTCTCCTTCAGGCGCAGGGTGTCGAAGCCGAAGCTCTCGCTGCTGACGCAGTCGAAACCGATGCAGGCGGAACCCTGGACGATCAGGTCGGTGGCGAAGGTCTGGGCGGCGGCGGACATCGAGGTCGGGCCGTCGAGGGCGGGAGCCTCGAGGCTCACCGGGCTCTGGGCGCGCTCCTCGGCGAGATTGGCATTCGGGATGAGACCGTTGACGATGCGGAAGGAGCCGCTCTGGGTGCGCAGGCCCTCGTCCGGCAGAAGGCCGGACTTGGCGAGCTGCTTGGCGACGACGTCGTCGTCACCGCGCTGGCGGGCGTCGGCGAGGGCGTCCTTGACGTCGCTGCTGAGCACCGGAGCGATGCGCAGCTCCCAGGTGTACTGGCCATCGGCACGCAGGTTGCCAAAGTCGTCGAAGACGCTGACGAAGGGCACCTCGGCGGAATCGAAGACGTAGCGCTCGGAACCGTCCGGGCCCGACACGGTCAGGGTGAGGCTCTCGTAGGCGATGTTGGGGTTGAACTGGACGGCGGAGTCGCCGGTGTAGGTTTCAGCCAGCTTGCTGGCGCCGAAGGCCGAGCCGGCGAAGGTCAGACTAAGGATCAGGGCGATGCAGAAAGCGTTCTTATAGGACTTCATTTTCTTTAGCTCCTCTCGAGTGTCCCTCCCTGCGGGGCCTGAATCGCAACTGGCGATCGATCGGGGGGCCGCCGCAGGTCGATTCCTTCTTTCTAGGAAGGTCTATCCAACAAGGCGCAGGAAATCGGAAAAACGTCTCACGAAAATTTTTCCAATCTCAATTGCCGAAAATATGGGCTCCGGCCAAGCCGTTGCAGGGTGTATCTTCCCATATTCCGGGACGTTGGTGCGTTTTCAATGGCTGCACACCCGGGGTGTCGGCAGACCGAGAAACGTTTCAGCGTTCGGCGGGAGGGGCCGCAGGGACGGCGGAGGGCCGAATCAGGGCGAGCCGACGGGCGGACGGCAGGGCGGGCCGGCGGCGTAGCGGGCCAAGGCGGCGTGAGTCTCCGGAGTCGGCGAGTCGCCGAGATTCTGCGCCAGCAGCTTGGCGGCCTCTTGGCACTGGCCCGATTCGGCGAGGGCGAGGGCGAGGGTGGCGGCGTGCTCCGGATCCGGCAGCGCGTCCCAGACCCGCTTCGCCAGGTCGACGGCCACCGCGCCGTTGCGCACCGCTTCGTCCGGAGCGCCGGCGAGCAACCGGGCGAGGGCGTGGGCGATCAGGCCGGCCTCGGGAAGCGTCCGGTGAGCCTCGGCGAGGACTTGCCTGGCGGCCGGCCAGTCGTCGCGAGCGGTCAGCACCCGCGCCTCGCCGAGCCAGGCCGATTCCTGCACGGGATCGAGCTGGCGACACTTCTGGTACTCCGTGAGGGCTTCGCCTTGCCGCCCGGAGGACTCGAGGGCGCGGGCCAGCTCGAGTCGAATGCCGACGTCCTTGGGTGCCAGGCGGGCGGCCTTGTCGAGGTGCTCGAGGGCAAGGGCGTAAGCCTTGCGGCTCGCCAGCAGGGTGCCGAGATTGAAGCGTGCCGTCGGGTTGTTGGGGGAGATCAGCAAGGCGGCCTCGAGCTCCTCTTCGGCCTCGTCGGTGCGGCCGAGGGCGGAAAGGGCGGCTGCCAGGTTGACGCGCGCCCGGGCGCTTTCCGGTTGCGCCGCAACGGCCTTCTCGTAGCTCTCGACGGCGGCGCCGTAGTCGCCGGCGCGGAAAGCCTGGCGGCCACGCTGCAGGTGCACTCGCTCGCCGCTCTTCAGAGACTCGAGATCGTCGATCAGCGGGTCCGGTGGCCGCACCCCGACGTCGCCGCGACGGGCGAGGTGCCAGCGCGCCTTTTCATCGTTGCCGAGGCCACGGTAGGCGAGGCCCAAGGGGTAGTGGAGGCGGCGCGCCAGGGGAGCGAGCTCGAGAGCGCGGCTGAGCTCGTCGACAGCGCGCTGGTAGTCCTTCCGCGACAGCGCGACCTGCCCGAGGCCGGCTTCGGCGGCGCCGTTCTGGAGCCCCAGGTCGCGAGCTTCGCTGAACATCCGTTCGGCGTCTTCGAGGCGACTCTGCTCGAGATAGATCTCGCCCAGGTGGACGCGGGCGGACACGCTCTCCGGCAGATGCTCGAGAGAATCCCGATAGCTCGCTTCGGCGCCTTCGAGGTTGCCCTCTCGCTGGCGCAGAAAGGCGAGGAGATAGTGCCAGCGAAAGTCCTCGGTGTGGAAGAGAAGGGCGTTGCGGTAGCAGACCTCTGCTTGACGGCGCAGGCCGTAGGCGTGGAAGACCCGCCCCATTTCGCCAAAGGCAGCGCCCTTGGCGGCGCGGCTGGAGTCGGCGCGGCGCAAAGTGGACTGGAGATCCACCCGCTGGACGCGGATCTGCTCGGCGACCTCGTCTTCCAGGGCGTCGATGTCGAAGGAGGGCACCATCAGGAGATTGGGGGGGCGGTCGTCGGAGCCGGCCGTGGGCGCTGCGCTCTGGCCGACCAGGGCCGCCACGCTGCCGAGGCCAAGACAGGTGAGCAGGATAAAGACACGGGTCGCGATCACGGTTTCTTCTCCTCGGACGGGGCCGCACCTCGTATCAGGCGCGTGTAGCGGCCGTTTTCGGGAGCCGGCCAGGTCTCGACTTCACCATCGGGCCAGTGGACTCGCACCGCCGCGACGGCGAAACCGTCGCCGAGGCCGAAGACCACCCGGGGGTCGTGCGAAGAGGCATAGCTGCCGTCCCGGCGAACTCGGCTCCAGCGGCTCTTGCCCGCCTTGTCGCGCAGCTCGACCCTCGCCCCCAGGGCGTGGCCCGTGCCGTCGCGGACTTCGAAGCCGATCCAGCGAGCGGTGCTTCCGGCGCGGTTGAGAAGCAACCGGGCCGGGCCGCTGTTGTTGATCTGAACGAGGTCCTGGTCACCGTCGTTGTCGAGGTCGCCGCAGGCCAGGCCGCGACTGACCTCGGACAGGGCGAAGGCCGCCCCGGCTGCCTTGCCGACTTCGGCGAAACGACCGTCGGCGAGCTGCCGGAAGAGCTGGTTGCTCTGGCCGAGGGGGTAGGGGTCCGCCGGGGTGGAGCGGCGATCGTCGAAGGTGACCGCGCCGTTGACCACCACCAGGTCGAGGCGGCCGTCGTGGTCGTAGTCCAGCCAGGCGGTGCCGAAGGAGGTGAAGGGCAGGCTGCTCTCGGCCAGGGCACGGTCGAGGGTGCGGTCCTCGAACAGGGCGCTACCGTCGTTGATGTAGAGGGTGTTGGTCTCGCCCGCCAGGTGGGTCATGAAGAGATCGAGGTCGCCGTCACCATCGAAGTCGGCGGCGTCCACCCCCATGCTGGCTTCGGCCTTGCCGTTGCGGTTGACGGCGGTGCCGGTGAACAGACCGTCCTCCTGGAAGGTGCCGTCGCCGCGGTTGATCCACAGGAAGTTCAGCATGCCGTCGTTGGCGACGTAGAAGTCGGTTCGGCGGTCGCCGTTGAAGTCGGCGGCCAGGACACCGAGGCCGGCACCCTTCTGGCGGCCGATGCCACTTTTCAGGGAGACGTCTTCGAAGGTGCCATCGCCACGGTTGCGCAGCAGACGGTCCGGTTCCGGCGGGAAAGACGAAGGACCGCAGTAGTCGCGTCGGCTACTCGACTCGTAGCAGCGGACCTTGTTGGCGCGGTCGAACTGCACATAGTTGAGGATGAAGAGGTCGAGGCGACCGTCGCCGTCGTAGTCGCTGAAGGTGGCGGCGACGGACCAGCGTTCATCGTCCGTGCCGCTCTTGGCGGTGACGTCTTCGAAGGTGCCGTCGCCGCGGTTGCGCCATAGCTGGTTGGAGCCGTAATTGGCGACATAGAGGTCGACGTGGCCATCGTTGTCGTAGTCGCCGGCGGCGACCCCCATGCCGTAGCCGTCGGCGCGCAGGCCGGCGGTCGCCGTGACGTCCCGGAAACGGACCTTGCCATCTTTGCCGAGGTCATTGCGAAACAACCGGTCGCCGCCTTTGGCGGGTGGCTGAAGCAGAGCGTCCTCGGCCTTCTTGGCAGGGTCGAGGAAGCTTCCCTGAACCAGGTAGAGGTCGAGGTCACCATCGCCGTCGTAGTCGAGGAGGGCCGCGCCGGAACCGGCGATCTCGGGAAAATACAACTCACCGGTCATGCCGTTGAAATGCTCGAAGCTCAGTCCCGCAGCGGTGGTGGCGTCTTCGAAAACCTGGCCGTTGGCTGGGGTGGTCGCGGTCGCGAGGCAGATCCAGGCGATCGCGAGAAGGCTCGCAGCCGGCGATCTGGTGAGAAGGCGGGTCATCGTATGCATCGCTGGCGTGAAGTCTCGGGCGTCGGGCTGCCCACGGTTTCTGGGTCGGCGAAATCGAATCCTAGCAGTCGCGCACAGCCTCGGCGAGCCATCATTTGGAGAGACGCGACCTCAACCATTCGGCCTTCGAGGGCGTATTGGGAGGAAATCGGTGCTCATAGGAGCATTGATCTAGCAAAATGGGAGCAGACCTCAAGTACTCCCTTGCGCATTCTTGTGGTGGTGCCTCGGATTGCCTCGCGCGATCTCTCGATGGTGGCGCCTTGGACAGTGAAGAACGATTGCTGATGAAACGGTATTCCGCCACGATCATCGTCTTCTCGACGCTGCTCTCCTTCCTGGTGTTCGCGCTTTTCGCGGCGGGACAGGAGGATGAACAGATTCCAGGCTGGGCGGGAGTCACCGTCAAAGCGGTGCCGTCGAATCTGCCGCGCCCTGACTTCGCCGAGGCCCTCGCCGAGCTCGGTGGTCGAGGGGCGATGATCGGCAAGGTCGCCAAGGACGGTCCGGCGGATCACGCGGGCCTGCGCTCGGGCGACATCATCTACCGCATCGACGGCGAGGCGGTTTCTTCCTCGCGCGATTTCTCGAGCATGATCCGCAGCTACGAGCCGGGGGACAGTGTTTCCGTCGATCTGCTGCGCCGCGGTGAGTTCTTCTACGTCGACCTCGATCTCGAGGAAGCCCCCGAGGGGCGGCTCTCCTACAAGCGCGCCTGGTCCGGCCTCAAGGCCATCGATCTACCCCTGCAGCTACGTGAGTTCTGGGGCGGTGGTGAAGGCCAGGGTGTGTTGGTGGGCGAGATCGAGCCCGGTAGCCCGGCGGAGTTCTCGGGCCTGGTGCCGGGCGACATGATCCTGCGCATGGATGGCTACGAGGTGGGCAGTGTCGGCACCCTGGTGTCGCTGATCCGCACCGCCGGCGTCGGCAACATCATGTTGCTCGAAGTGAGTAGCCACGGCACCCTCTTCGAGCTCGACCTCGAGCTCGCCGAGGCCCCCGTCGACCGCAAGCGCGCGTACTAGCAGGTTGCTGAAAAAGTCCGCTCCGCGTCCTTTTCCAGCTCTGCTAGCCGTTTTTTCCGAGAGGGGCTACGCGCCCCTGACTGCGCGTCCCGGGCTCGGTCGCAGGTCGCCGATGACTTTTTCAGCTGCCTGCTAGCTCGACTTGTTCGGTCAGAGGCCGAGGAGCGCCGGAAGGTCGACCAAGTAGGCCGTGATCCAGCCGGCGGCGAGGGCCAGGGCACCGGGCCACAGGCTGCCGGTGCGTTCCCTCAGCAGTCCCAGGAAGAGCCCAGAAAGCAATCCGCTGACGCCCAGGGAGATGCCTTCTCCGAGGGCACCGGCCGGGCCGGTCCAGCCGCCGAGTAGGCCGAGGGCCCAGGCGGCGAGGAGGGTGCCCGTCCACAGCACCGATGTCCACCAAACGGCCGGCGAGAGGCGCCGCGGCAACAGCGGCCAGTGGCCTCCGAAGTGCAGCATGGGGATGCCGTGGGCGACGCCGCGGAAGGCGCCCTCGGCGGCGATCGCGAGCAGACCGAGGGCGGCGAGGGTCGCCGGCATCGAGGCGCCGTCGGCTGCTCCCAGCCAGCGCATCGGCAGAACCGCCACGGCGCCGACCAGGGCGAGGCCGAAGCTGGGCAGGTCGAGGCTCGGCAGGCGGACTCCGAAGAGCCAGAGGCGGCGCCCGCTGTAGTGTCGCCCGGCCACTGCGGCGAGGGCCAAGGCGAAGAGCGCGGCCAGGGCCCACTCCGCCGGGAAGCCCCACGGCACTTCCTTGGCGGCCACCAGGGAGAGCAAGAACAGGGGCAGGGTGGTGGCGGCGAGGCCCAGAGCGGTCAGGCGGTCGCCGGGCGTCGGCCGGTAGAAGGCGCGGCGCAGGATGGCGCCGATGCGGGTTGGCTCGAGGCCGCTGCCATGGGGGCGTGGCGAGCCGCCGATTTCTTCCGAGCCGCCCCATTTCTTGTTGCGCGGTCGGCCGTCGACGGCGGGATCCTCGAGGTTGAGACGGGCGTAGGCGGTGCTGAGCTGGATTCCCGCCAGGGCCGCGCTGCGGCGCAGCGTGAAGTGCCCCGGCTCCTTCTCGAGGGCGACCAGGCCGAGGCGATCGCCCCACTGGGCTTTGAGGCGCTCTTCGACTTCGTAGATGCCCTCGTCGTCCCGGCAGACCACCGCCACCCGGTCGCCACCGATGTCGTAGTGGCCGTATTCCTTGGCGACCATCGGGACTTCATCGAAGTCGCCGGGGCGATAGACCTTGCGGTCGATGGCGGCGAGGGCGCCGAGGGTGTAGCCGAGGGGATCGCCATCGAGGTCCTTGTGGCTTTTCTCGTAGGCCTGCAGCTCGTCGAGGCTGCGCTTCGCCGATCTCAGGGTGTCCTGTTGCAGGCCGCAGAAGTCGGCGGTTCGCCGGCCGTTGGCGTCGATGGCGCCTTCCAGCCGCAGCAGGGGGGCGATGCGGTCGCGGGCGGCAGCATCCATGGTGACCAGACGACGATGGTTGAGCAGCACCCAGAGGGCGAACACCGTGTCGAGGTCCGGCTCGTTGGCGTAGATCTTCCAGACGCCACGTTCGAGCTCGAGTCCCTGGACCACCAGAACCAGGGCTTGCTCGCAGGTGGCGAGGGTGAAGGCGCGGACGCAGCCTTCGTGGTGGTCGAGGTTGTAGAGCTGACGATCGGGATCGACCAGGGGAGGGAACTGGCCGACGCCGTCGAGCAGGATGACGCGCTCGCCGAGGCGGCGGGCCTCGGTCTCGTTGAAGGCCAGGGCGCGATCGACGGTGACCTCGAGGTTGGGGGCATCGCGGCAGCGCAGGTAGCGCTGCTCTTCCCCCTGCCGCAGCTCATAGCGCTGTGGCAACCCGCTGGCGGCGACGGGTTCCGGAAAAGGAACCACGCTGTGGGGCTGGTTCGACGGCGTCTTGGCCAAAGCGAATCCTCCGGCATCCTGCGGGTGAAGGCGAATTATACGGCTGGTCGCCGGGGCAGGTGGATGACCGACCTCCGAGAGCAGCTCGGGGACGGCCCGGCGGGCACGCCGGTGGAGAGAAACGCTGTGGTAAAACCGAAGCCATGTGCGCCCTTCCGAGGCAAGCAGTCGGCAGCACCGAGAGGCGCGGCCATGACGTCTTCGTCATCGGTCTCGGCGCGCCATGAGCGCGCCGGGCTCCATCGGGGAGCTCAGGGAGAGTCTCGCCGACGCCGGCTACTTCGCCGATGACGATCTCGCCACCAGCCTGTTCTTGGGCCTGCGGCTGGCACGACCGGTGTTGCTCGAAGGCGAGCCGGGAGTGGGCAAGACGGCGGTGGCGAAGGTTTTGTCGGAGGTTCTCGAGCGACCTCTTCTGCGCCTGCAGTGCTACGAAGGGCTCGATCTCGCCTCGGCCCTCTACGAGTGGGACTACGCTCGACAGTTGCTTCACATCCGCCTCGCCGAAGCCGCCGGTGAGGGCGATCGAGAGGGGCTGCGGCGGGAGATCTTCGCCCCCGAGTTCCTCCTTCGCCGACCTCTGCTCGAGGCCATCGATCCACCGTCGGGGGTTGCACCGATCCTGCTGATCGACGAGCTCGACCGCGCCGACGAGGAGTTCGAGGCCTTTCTCCTCGAGGTGCTGGCGGAGCATCAGGTGACGATCCCAGAGCTCGGGACGGTGCGCGCGGCGCAGCCGCCGGCGGTCGTTCTGACCTCGAATCGCAGCCGCGATCTCGCCGATGCCCTGCGGCGCCGGTGTCTGTTTCAGTGGCTCGACTACCCCGACTTCGAGCGTGAGCTCCGCATCGTCGAGCACCGGGTTCCGGACGCCGCCACGGCTCTGGCGACTCAGGTGGTGGCGGTCGTCCAGGAGCTGCGTCAGAGGGACCTCGTCAAGCGTCCGGGGGTGGCCGAGACCCTCGACTGGGCGAGCGCCCTGGTGGCCCTCGACCAACGGCGAGTCACGGTCGAGACCTTCGATCGCACCCTCGGCTCGCTCCTCAAGTACCGCGAAGATCAGGCGACGGTGCGGCAGCAGGGGCTCGAGCGGATGATCGCGGCGGCGCGTTGACGAGGCGTCCCTCGGAGTCCTCGATGGAGAATCCCGGCTCGCCGTCGCCGAGTGCCCTGCCGGCCAACTGGCTGGCCTTCGGCCGCCTGCTGCGTCAGCTCGGCATGGAAGTGGGGCCGGAGGCCGTCGGCAGTGTGCTCGAGGCCCTGCCGCTGGTCGGGCTGGCTCGGCGTTCGCGAGTGCGGACGGCGGCCCGGGCGGTCCTGGTGGGGCGCGCCGAGGAGATCGAGCTCTTCGAGCGCGCTTTCGACCTCTTCTGGAGCCCGGCGCTGCTCCCGGACCTCGGCCGGCTGGAGCTCCGGTTGCGGCGGGCGAGGCGCTGGGAGTTGGCCGTTGCCGGTGGCGAGAAATCACCGTCGGAAGCTCCCGAAGTCGCCGCCGCGATGCCATCGGCGAGTCGTCGGGAGGCGCTGCGACGGCGGGACTTCGCCAGCCTGACGGAGTCCGAGGCGGCGGCGGTCCGACGCTGGCTCAGCGAGCTGCCGATCACCATCGCACCGCGTCGCAGCCGGCGACTGGAGTCTTGGCCGAGGGGATCCCAGGTCGATCTTCGAGAGTCCTTGCGGCGCAGTCGCCGCACCGCCGGCGAGGTGCTGGCGCTGGCTCGCCGCCGGCGCCGCGCACGACCCCGACCGGTGGTCGCCCTGGTCGATGTCAGCGGATCGATGGCGGTCTACTCGCGCCTCCTGCTGTGTTTCCTCTACGCCCTCGGCGGTGGCCCGCGCCGACGGACCATGGCGCGCGTCGAGTCGTTCGTCTTCGCGACCCGTTTGACCCACGTCACCCGGGACCTGCGGCGAGCCCACCCGGACGAAGCGCTGGCGCGCGCTGCCGGTCGCGTCCCGGACTGGAGTGGCGGCACCCGGATCGGTGAGATCCTCGGCGAGTTCAACCGCCGCTGGTCGGCGCGGGTCTTGGGCCGGGGGGCCCTCGTCCTGGTGGTGAGCGATGGCTGGGACCGTGGCTCACCGGAGGTCCTGCGCCGCGAGGTGGCGCGGCTGAAGCGGCGTTGCCATCGCCTCTGGTGGCTCACTCCGCTCCTCGGGACTCCCGGCTACCAACCTCTCACTCGCGGGCTGCGCGAGATTCTGCCGCTTTGCGATCGCTTTCTGCCGGCCCACGATCTGGCCAGCCTCGAGGACCTCGCCGAGCTTTTGCGGCAGGGCTAGTCCGTTCTTCTCGCCGGCTCTCGGCCGCCCGGCCCTCTAAGCCTCCAGCGGATGCGCGATTCTCCGCTCCCCGTCGAGGACGGCGGTGTCGCGGCGCGCTGCCGGCGAAGGTGCCGCCGAGGGCTCGCGATCTGGCGACGGAGGTGGACGAGGCCGGCATGGATCGTGAGAATATCGGGCCTCTGATGTCTACCCAGTGGCGGCGCCGCTTCGAGACCTCGATCCGACGCGGCGAGCGCGTTCCTCGGGGGGCCGCCACCGCCCGTGAGTACCTCGCCGCTGCCAAGGGCGAGCTGGAGCCGACCTTCGGATGATCTCTGGAACCATGGACTTGCCGGTGCGGAGTTTGCCCCGCGCCCTCGAACGGGCTGCGTCCGAGTTCCCGCACCGCGGCATCGGCCTGTTCGATCGCCGCGGCCGGGTCAGCGAGCGGCGCTCCTGGAGCGAGGTCGAGGCGGCGGCGAAGAGCGCCGCCGGTCGCCTGACCGCCGCCGGGGTTTCGGCCGGTGACGCCGTCGGGGTCTGTTTGCCGACCTCCTGGCCTTGGTTCGATCACTGGTTGGGAGCTCTCCTGCTCGGGGCGCACCCGCTGGCGTTGGCGCCCGGTGGCCCGATGGGATCGGCGGAAGCCTCGATACGCCGCATCGAAGCGATCGCCGAGCGCCTCGACCTGCGCTTGCTGGTGGCGGCCGACAGCCTGCGGCGGGACGCCCAGGCGCTGGCGGCCCGGGCGACCGCCGAGCGCACCTGCACGCCGGCGGAGCTGGCGGAGCTCACGGCGGCTCCCTGGCGAGCGGTCGATCCCGACGCCGACGCGCTCGCCTACCTGCAGCTCACCAGCGGCTCGACCGGTCTGCCGCGTGCCGTCGAGGTCACCCACCGGGCGGCGATTCACAATGTCTGCGCCAGCGACGAGGCGATGGGGGTGCCGCGGGGCGAGGCCACCCGCCATTGGGCGCAGGCGATGGTCTCCTGGCTACCGCTCTACCACGACATGGGCTTGGTGGGCTGTATGCTGCTGTCGATGGTCGCCGGCTTCGATCTCTGGCTGCTGCCGTCGCGCAGCTTCCTCGCCCGCCCGCGGCTGTGGCTCGACCAGCTCGGCCGTCGCGGCACGACCATCGCTCCGGCGCCCAACTTCGGCTACCAGCTATGCCTCGACCGCCTGGCTGTCGACGAGCTCGAGGGCCTCGATCTGTCGCGCTGGGGAGCGGCCATGATCGGTGCCGAGATGATCCGCCCCGAGACCATGGATGGCTTCCTCGAGACCTTCGGCCCGCAAGGCCTTTCGGCAGCCACTCTGCGGCCTTGCTACGGCCTGGCGGAAGCCACCCTGGCGGTGACCTTCGATCTCCTCGGCGAGGGGGTGAGGAGCCGACCGAGCCCGGCCGCCGATGGCGATCAGCGGGTGGTGTGCGTCGGCGAAGCGATCGCCGACACCGAGCTGGCGGTGGTGGCGGCGTCCGGAGAGCGGCTCGGAGAAGGCGACATCGGTGAGATCCTGGTGCGCGGGCCGGGAGTCTTCAAGGGCTACCATCGCGATCCCGAAGCCACCGCCGAAGCCTTGCGCGATGGTTGGCTGGCGACCGGAGATCTCGGCTTCCTCGAAGGCGGCGAGCTCTATCTCACCGGTCGCCTCAAGGATCTGCTGATCATCCGGGGGCAGAACATCATGCCCCACGAGCTGGAGTGGGTGGCCGAGGAGCTGGCCGGCGGTGGCGGTGTCTTGCGCAGCGGTGCCTTCGCCGTCGACCGCGGCGCCGCCGGCGAGCAGCCGGTGATCGTTCAGGAGACGGAGCTGCGCGAGCCGGCGGCCCTCGCCGCCCTCGAGGACGAGATTCGACTCGCGATCGGGCGCCGGCTGTCGTTGCCGCTGGCCGACGTGGTTTTCGTCCGTCGCGGCAAGATCCCCAAGACCACCAGCGGTAAAGTTCAGCGTCGGGAGCTACGGGCGCGCTATCTGTCGACGCAGTTGGAAAGCCTCGGTCGCGACTCGAGCTGAGCTCGCCCGGGGCCGACCAGGGCGAGAACGCCCTGGGCAGGAGGACATCACCTTGAATCAGGACAAGAAGACCATCGCTCTCCAGATTCTCGCCGAGATCAGCGGCAAGCCGGTGGCGGAGCTGCGGCCCGAGGACGATCTGGTGGCCCACCTCGGGCTCGATTCCCCGAAGGCGCTGCAGCTGCTGATGACCCTCGAGGAACGTCTCGACATCGAGATCAGCGACGAGCAGGCCGCTGGCCTGAACAGCGTCGGCGAAATCCTGAGCTTCCTCGAAGACTAGGCCGGGCTGTGGTTTCGATGCGGTTCCCTCGACGCTTGGCCCGTCGTCCTTTGGACCGGCGGCAGCCGTGAAAAACGCCCCCGTTCGCCATCGCCTCGAGAGCTTTGTCTATCGCGGCGTCAAGGCCTTCCTCGGCGGTTTGCCACCGCGGCGGGTGCGAGCCTTCGGTCGGCGCTTGGGAAGCTTTGCGGCGCGGCTCCTGCGGTCGCGCCGCCGCCTTGCCGAGGGCAATCTGGCGCTGGCTTTTCCCGAGCTGGCGGAGGAGCGCCGGCGAGAGCTCTCGGCGGAGTGTTTTCGGCACCTCGGGGCGGGGCTCTGCGAATCCCTGGCGGCCGATCGCTGGAGTCTCGAAGAGATCGAGGAACGCTTCGAGGTGGTCGGTTGGGCGCATGCCGAAGCGGCCCTCGCCGCCGGTCGTGATGTGGGTCGCGGCCTCTTCCTGATGACCGGCCATTTCGGTCCCTGGGAGCTCGCCACCCACCTCCTCGGCCTACGCTTCGGAGGTATCGATTTCGTCGCCCGGCCGCCGGACAATCCCTGGATTGCCGCCGACGTTCAGCGCATGCGGGAACGCTCCGACTGTCGCACCATCCTGAAGCGAGGCGCCGCCTTCGGCATGATGAAGGCGATCCGGCGAGGGCGAGCGGTGGGCTTTTTGATCGACCAGAGGGTGCCCTCGAAGGATGGCATCCTGGTGCCTTTCTTCGGCCACGATGCCTGGACCAGCCCGGCGTTGGCTCACCTCTCGTTGCGCACCGGGGCTGCGGTGCTGCCGCTGTTCTGCCATCCGGTGGCGCCGGATCGCTATCGCCTGGAGTTCAAGGAGCCGTTGTTCCCGCCGCAGGAAGCCCCGAGCGAGACCCTGGTGGCCGAGCTGACGACCCGCTATGCGGCCATCGTCGAGGACGAGGTCAGGCGCCACCCGGCTCTCTGGCTCTGGCTGCATCGGCGCTGGAAGCGCTGAGTGGCGGCATAGAATTCTCGCGCCGTCGGGAATCGGCATCGGAAGGGGAGACATGCGCGACGTCAGACCGGAAATGGACCGCTGGCTGGCCGCCGAAGGCCGCCTGGCGCGGGCGATGGTGACTTCAGTGTGGGGCTCGGCACCGCGCCCGCCGGGCGGCAAGATGGTGGTGGCGCCGAGCGGTGCCTTGGCGGGCTCGGTGAGCGGCGGCTGCGTTGAAGGGGCGGTGGTCGAAGCGGCCCACGAAGTGCTTGCCGGAGGGCCGCCGCGGCTGCTCGAGTTCGGAGTCGCCGACGAGGATGCCTGGGCCGTCGGCTTGAGCTGCGGTGGCCGAATCGAAGTCTTCGTCGAAGCGATCGCCGCCGAGGACGAGATCGACCGCCAGCTGTCCGCGGCCCTGGCCGAAGATCGCCTGGTGGCCGAGGCGACGGTCCTGTCCGGTCCCGGTGTCGGCCGGAAGCTGGTCCTCGATGGGGCAGGTCCGCTGGCCGGCGGGTTGGACGACGGTCCTGCCGAGGCCGAAGCCGGGGTCCTGGCGCGGCGAGCGTTCGCGACCTTCGACAGCCAGCGGGGGGCCTGCGGCGATCGCCTGCTGTTCGTCGATGTCCATCCCCCGCGGCCCGAGCTCATCTTGGTGGGAGCGGTGCATGTCGCGGTCCACCTGGTGGCCTTCGCCAAGGCCCTGGGCTTTCGCACCGTCGTGATCGACCCCCGCTCCGCCTTCGCGACGGCGGAGCGCTTCGGCCACGCCGATGAGCTGGTGGTGGCGCCGCCGGGGCGCGCTCTGGTCGACCGTCGGCTGGGCCCTGGCACCTATCTCGCCGTGCTCAGTCACGACCCCAAGATCGATCTTCCGGCGCTCGCGGTCGCGCTGCGCGGCGAGCTGCGCTATCTGGGGGCTCTAGGGTCCCGCAAGACCCATCGCAAGCGCCTGGCGGCGTTGGCGGAGAAGGGCTTCGGAAGCGAGGAAACGGCGACCATCCGCGCTCCCATTGGGCTCGATCTCGGGGGCCGCCGGCCGGAAGAGATCGCCGTCGCGATTCTCGCCGAGATGGTGGCGGCGAGCCACGGGAGGCTGACGCCATCGCGCTGAGGACGGCGATCGCCGGAGTCCTGCTGGCGGCTGGTCGTTCCCGTCGCTTCGGCGGCCCCCTCCCGAAGCAGCTCTTCGAGGTCGAGGGCGTGCCGATGGTGCGCCGGGCCGCCCTCAGGGTCCTCGAGGTGGACCTGGCGGAGGTCATCGTGGTCGTCGGCCACCACGCCCCGCGGGTGCAGGCGGCGATTGCCGATCTGCCATTGCGGGTCGTTCTCAACCCACGCTACCGGGAGGGTCAGAGCACCTCCGTCCGGGCCGGTCTGGACGCGGTTTCGGCGGTGGTCGACGGCGTCCTCTTCATGCCCTGCGACCAACCGTGGCTGAGTGCCGAGACCCTCAGCCGTTTACTGGTCCGTTTTCGCTCCGGCGATGAGCCCATCGTCGTCGCCGCCGCCGGCGAACGCAGCGGTGCCCCGGCGATCTTTGATCGCTCCCAGTTCGCCGACCTGGCGGCCCTGGTCGGCGATGTCGGGGGACGCCAGTTGGTGCGACGATTTCCGGATCGCGTCGGGCGCTGCGATATCGGCGATCCGCGGGCCCTCGACGACCTCGATCATCGGCCGCCGTAGCGAGCGATCGTCGCCCCGGTCGGCTGCCTGCGGGCACAGCAGATACCCTCTTACGCGTAAAAAGCACCCGGAAACTGGCAGTCCGAAGGAAGTTCTTCGCTTTTCCATCGGCAGCGTTAAGCTAGCCCGAAAGGACGTCTTTTGGAGCGCGCTGCAACGGTACGGAGTCGGCGCCGGACGGGCTCCCGGCGGCTCGGCCCGGTGCCTTCCGAGCGGCGTGAGTCGCGAGTCCGAGGTCCCCTTCCGCAAGGAGAGCTGCCATGGCGCAAGGAAAGCTCACCCAGCTACTGATCGAATGGAGCGATGGTGACCGCAAGGCCCTCGAAGAGCTCATGCCCCTGGTCTATGACCGCCTGCAGGGCATGGCCGACCGCTACCTGCGCAAGGAGCGCTCGAACCACACCCTGGAAGCTCCCGGTCTGGTCAACGAGGCCTTCCTCCGGCTGATCGATCAGGATCGCGTGCGCTGGCGCGACCGGGCCCATTTCTTCGCCATCGCCAGCCAGATGATGCGCCGCATTCTGGTCGACCATGCGCGCCGCCACGGTTCGGCGAAGCGCGGCGCTGCCTTCGATCGTGTGTCCTTGAGCGACAGCGATCCGATTCCGGTGGAGAAGGCGCCGGACCTGGTGGCCCTCGACGACGCCCTCAACACCTTGGCGGAAACCCATCCGGAAGGAGCGCGGGTGGTCGAGCTGCGCTACTTCGGCGGCCTGACCCAGGAGGAGATCTCGGCGGTGATGGGGATCTCGACGGCGACCGTGATTCGACGGTGGCGCACCACCCGCGCCTGGCTTTACCGCTTCCTGGTGCAAGGAGAGACCGATGACCTCTGAACGCTGGCGTCGCATCGAAGAGTTGTTCGAGGGGGCAGCGGCTCTGCCGCGGGCGGAACGTCGTGCCTTCCTGGCGGCCCGGGCCGCCGACGACGAAGACTTGGTGCGGGCCGTCGAGGAGCTTCTGCTGGCCGAAACGGAAGCCGCCGGGTTCCTCGAGCGGCCGGCCCTCGAGGGCGGTCTTCCGAACGGCGAGGAACGTCGGATCGGGGCCTATCGCTTGCTGCGCAAGATCGGCGAGGGTGGCATGAGCACGGTCTTCCTGGCGCGCCGAGACGACGAGCAGTTCCGGCGTCAGGTGGTGCTCAAGGTCGTGCGGCGGGGGATGGAGTCGGTGGAGACGGCCCGCCGCCTGCGCATCGAGCGGCAGATCCTCGCCGGCCTCGATCACCCCAACATCGCCCGCCTGTTCGACGGTGGGATGACCGAGGACGGCCTGCCCTATTTCGTGATGGAGCACATCGACGGTCTCGCCATCGACGAGTACTGCCAGCTGCAGCGGCTCTCCGTCGACGAGCGGCTGCTCCTCTTCCGCAAGGTCTGCTCGGCGGTGCACTACGCCCATCAAAAGCTGATCGTCCACCGCGATCTCAAACCCTCGAATATCTTGGTCGGAGCCGACGGCGAGCCCAAGCTCCTCGACTTCGGAATCGCCAAGCTGCTCGATCCGGAGATTGCCGGCGGCGACTTCGAGGCCACCGCCGCCTGGATGCGCTGGATGACGCCGCACTTCGCCAGTCCGGAGCAGATTCGCGGTTCGATGGTGACCACCGCCAGCGACGTCTACTCCCTCGGCGTGCTGCTCTATCGCCTGCTCACCGGGCGCTACCCGTACGACCTCGATGGGCGTTCTCTACGCGAGGTGGAGAAGATCGTCACCGATGGCCGGATCACCAAACCGAGCACCTCTGTGCGCACCACGCCGGGGGCCGAAATGCCGCCGGTGGAGCGCCTCGACCGCCGCCTCTCGGGAGATCTCGACACCATCGTCCTGAAGGCCCTGCAGCCGGCACCGCAGCGCCGTTACGGCTCGGCGGCGGACTTCGCCGACGATCTGCGGCGGCATCAAGAGGGTTACCCGGTGCGGGCGCGGCCCGACACCTTGGGGTACCGGGCCGCCAAGTTCCTGCGTCGCCACTGGGTGCCGGCCGCCTCCGTGGCGGCGGTGGTGTTGACCCTGGCCGGGAGCACCGTCGGCCTGATCTTCCAGTCCCTGCGGGTGACCCGGGAGCGGGACCAAGCCCGCGCCGCTATCGCCTTCGTCAAGCAAGCCTTCCAGGTCGCCGGCGAGGGCGAAGAGTTGACCGTCCGCCAAGCCGTCGACCGCAGTCTGGCGGCGATGGATCGGGGATTGTCGGATCAGCCCGAGATTCGCGCCACCTTGCTCGACACCACGGGCACCATCTACCTCAATCTGGGGGCATTGCAACAAGCCAGGGGGCAGCTCGAGAAGGCGGTCGAAGCGCGCCGCTCGCTCTACGGCGACGCCAGTCCGGAGGTTGCCGAGAGCCGGGGTACGCTGGCGGTGGCGTTGGCTCGTCTGGGGGAGTTCGAGGCCGGACGCGAGGCCGCTCGCCTGGCGTCGGAGCAAGTGCTCGCGGACCTCGGCGAGGCCCATCCTCTGCGCGTCAAGACTCTCAACGATTTCGTGACGGTGCTTTGCTGGGAAGGGGACTACGCCACCGCCGAGCCGCTCTCGCTCCAGGCCCTGGAGGAAGCCCGCCGGCAAGCCCCGGAGCAAGCGGAGGTGGCGCGGGCGCTGTCGAATCGGGCCTTTCTGGAGAACCGTGGCGGCGACTTCGCGGCGGCCACCGACCTCTATCGGGAAGCCCTCGAACGGCGCCGTCAGGCGGTCGGCGACCTCCATCCGGAGGTGGCGGAGCTGCTCAACAACCTCGCCCTGGCCCTCAAGCAGCAAGACCGGCTGGCCGAAGCGGAGGAGATGTACCGTCAGACTCTGTCCACTCAAGGGCGTCTCTACGGCGAGGACAACCCCAACGTTGCCCTCACCGAGAACAACCTCGCCACCTTGTTGCGCCGCCGTGGGCTCCTCGAGGAGGCCGAGGCGTCCTACCGCTCGTCTCTCGGCAAGGTCGAGCGCAGCCTGGGGAAGAGCCACTACGGTGCCTTGGTGGTCTCGACCGGGTTGGCCTTGACCCTGACCGAGGCGGGGCGGCCCGAGGAAGCGGAAACGCTGTTGTTGGCCGGCCTACCGAGCTGGAGGGAGCGGCTCGACGGTAGCTGGATGATCGCCTATGCCGAGGGGGCCCTCGGCTGGTCCCTCGCTGCCCAAGGACGCCTCGAGCGAGCCGAGGCCCTGCTCGGTACCAGCTACCGGGCGATCGCCGAGGCCCAGGGGCCGGACAACCAGCGCACCCGCGATGCCTACGACCGCTTGCGCCGCTTCTACGAGCGGGTCGGTCGACCGGCCGAAGTCGAGCGTTGGAAGCCCGAGGACTGAGCGGCGACTCGTTCCAGAGCTGACCTTCTCATCAGCCTGTCTGCGCTTCCTGCAGGGCCTCTCTGCCTTCCGGCAGCAGGTGATGGCCTCCGATCGCCGCGATGGGAAGACCCTCGTTTCGAGCCTGTTCTCAGCCGACCGCCGGCCATTTCTGGGCCGGTGAGCCGATAAATTTCTCCCCCGGTGATTGGATCATGCCGTTGTTTGCGCGTAGAAAAGTAGATCTGTATCCGCAACTCGTTGGATGTGGAGCCCCGGAGCCGAAGCGAACCTCCGAGGGCTTCGACGAATTCTGCAAGGAGGCATTCGTCATGGGTCGAAGTGCGCGCATTTTCCGAATCGTCGTGTGGTCCGGAATCCTGTCGGTGTTGCTGCTCGCCGTCGTCGGGGCCACCATCAATGGCAGCCAGGAAGAGGCCGGGGCGTGGACCAAGAGTCCTCAGAACGACTGCACAGCGGGGCTGGTCTGTGCCGAGTGGGACGTGATGGGAGAGTTCGTCGAAAGCGACAGCGGCTTGATCTGTTGTGTCAGTCCCTCGGTGATCGAGAACTCACACGCCACCGTCTCCGAATGCGAATGGTTCCGCCAGCACCAGCACTGACGAAGGCCTGAGCGCTTCCCCCCGGTGAGCCTGCCGCCGGCCTGTGCTACGGTGAGGCGGCATGCTCCCGGAGCTCCTCAGCCAGCCCGAATTCTGGAAGTTCGCGAGCATTCCCTTGGTGGCTGGCGTGGTCGGTTGGGCGACCAACTGGCTGGCCATCAAGCTGACCTTCGTACCCCTCGAGTTCCGCGGCATTCGGCCGATCTTCGGCTGGCAGGGCATCATCCCCTCGAAGGCCGCGAAGATGGCCGCGACCTTCGCCGAAAAGACCATGTTCCGGCTCGGCACCCTGTCCGAGCTGTTCGAGCAGATGGAGCCGGAGCGCATCTCCCGCCACGTCGCCCGCTCCGTCGATCGTCATCTTCCCGCCTGGACCGACGAGGTCATGTACTGGAGCGGTCATGGCGCGACCTGGCGCATGGTGCCGGCCGTCGTCAAGGAGCAGATTTACCTGCGGGCGCGCGAAGAGATGCCGCCTCTGGTCGAGAATCTGGTGACCGATGTCGGCCGCAATATCGAAGATCTGATCGACTTCAAGCACATGTTGGTCGAACGGCTGAGCGGTGACAAGGAGCTGCTCAATCGCCTGTTCATCGAGTCCGGCCACAAGGAGTTTCGCTTTCTGGTGCGCTCCGGTTTCTACTTCGGGTTCGCCTTTGGGCTGGTGCAGCTCCTGGTCTGGATCTTCTACCGCGAGTGGTGGGTGCTGCCGGTTTTCGGCTTGATCGTCGGCTGGGCGACCAACTGGATCGCTCTCAACTTGATCTTCCGGCCGCTGCATCCGCGGCGCTTCGGGCCCTGGACCCTCCACGGTCTCTTTCTGCGCCGTCAGCAGGAGGTGGCGGCGGTGTGGTGCCACCTGGTGACCCGCGAGATCGTCACCGTCCGCCGCATCATTCGCGCCATCCTGCGGGGACCGCGTTCGGCGCGAGCCCGGGTTTTGATCCAGAAGCACATGAAGCCCCTCGCCGACGCCACCCTCGGGGCGCTGCTCCCGGCGGCCCAGGTCACCGTCGGGCCGGAGGGCTACGCCGAGATTCGGCGCGCCATCGGGGACAAGGCGGTCGAGGTCTCCGGTGAGCCCTTTGATCACTGGGGCTTCATCGAAGAGCGCGCGGTGGTGGTGGAGGAGATGCTCCGCCAGCGCATGGAGTCCCTGCCCTCGGAGGAGTTCCAGGACCTGCTCCGCCCCTGTTTTCAGGAGGATGAGTTCAAGCTCATCCTTACCGGTGCGGTCCTGGGCCTGCTCGCCGGTGTGGCGCAGCTCTTCCTGGTCTTCGGTGGTGCTGGCCTCTGACGGTGGTTCTGCGGCGGCCAGAGCTCAGCGCATATGGCGCCGCTGCGGGTGGCGAAAGACCTCGCCGAGGCGGGGTGGCGGATCGACCGCGGGCTCGACCTCGATGGCCGGCTCCGGAACCGGAGCCGGCAGAGAGGCGCTGACCAGCGAGTACGCCAGAAGCAAAGCGACGAGGGTCAGCAATAAGATCTTCATTATTATTCTGTAATGTCTATTTATTTATATCATAGAGATTCCGAGCTGCTACCATCCTGGCCTTCGAGAGGAGGCTTGATGAAGGCGTTGAGAACCCCTGACGAACGCTTCGAGAACCTACCGGGTTACTCGTTCGCGCCCCACTATGCGGAGCTCGGCTCGGGCCTCCGCATGCACTATGTCGACGAGGGGCCGGCGGATGCTGCTCCCGTACTGCTGCTCCATGGCGAGCCGTCCTGGAGCTACCTCTATCGCAAGATGGTGCCGCCCTTGGCGGCCGCGGGGCATCGGGTGGTGGCGCCGGATTTGATCGGGTTCGGGCGCTCGGACAAGCCGACGGAGCGCTCCGACTACACCTATCAGAGCCATCTCGCCTGGCTGCGCGAGCTGCTCTTCGAGAGCCTCGATCTGTCGGCGATCACTCTGTTTTGCCAGGACTGGGGCGGTCTCCTCGGGCTCCGGCTGGTGGCCGAGGCGGGGGAGCGCTTCGCCCGCGTGGTGGTCTCGAACACCGGCTTGCCGATCGGCAGCAAGACCCGCAACGAAGCCTTCGATGCCTGGCAGCGCTATTCGCAGGAAGTACCGGTCTTTCCGGCCGGCCGAATCATCCAGGGAGCGACGGTCCAGGAGCTGCCGCCGGAGGTCGTGGCGGCCTACGATGCTCCCTTTCCGGACGAGAGCTTCAAGGCCGGAGCGCGCCAGTTCCCGATGCTGGTGCCACTACAGGACGAAGAGCCCGAAGCCCTCGCCAATCTCGCCGCATGGCACCAGCTGACCGCTTGGGAAAAGCCGCTACTGACCGCCTTTGGCGACAGCGACCCGATCTTCTCTGGCGGCGAGCGCATCTTCGAGACCAAAGTACCGGGCGCCCACGGCCAGGCCCATCGCCGCCTCGCCGGCGGCGGCCACTTCATTCAGGAAGACTGCGGTGAAGAGCTCGCCCAGATGGTGATCGACTTCGCTGCGGGCTCCTGAGCAGGTCGCTGCGCGACTTCCGAGCCTCACTCCACGGCGCCGCCGTCCTCGGGGGTTCGGATGCGGGCCCAGAGGACGGCGTCGAGGACTTCGCCGTCTTTGAAGATGGCGCGCCGGAGACGGCCTTCGAGGTGATAGCCGGCCTTCTCGAGCACCCGACCGGAGGCCGGGTTGGTGGCAAAGACGGTGGCCTGGAGGCGCTCGAAATCGAAGTTGGCGAAGGCATAGTCGGTGAAGGCGACGACGGCCGCCGTCGCCAGGCCGCGACCCCAGTGAGCCTCGGCGATCCAGTAGCCGACCTCGGCGGTACGCCGATAGACGTCGGTGAAGGGCTCGAGCCCGACGCTGCCGACGGCTTCACCCCGGTACTCGATGGCGAGGTTGGTCGGCCGCTCGATGCCTTGCTGGCTGTCGATCCAGGCCTTGGCCTCGGCGGGACCGTAGGGGTTGGGGAAGCGGTCGAGGAGATGGCGCCAGATGCGACGGTTGTTGGCGTAGCGCACCAGGGACGCTTCGTCGCCACGGCGCCAGCGGCGGAGCAGGCCAGGCTCGGCGGCGATCTCCACCCGTCGACCTCAGCGGCGGTGGCCGATCAGCACCGGTTGAAAGAAGGCTCCGTCGACCCGCTCGATGCCCTCGAAGCCGGCGCCCTCCATCAGCGCCATCAGCCGGGGAATGGTGATGGCGTGATAGCGCGCTCGACCGACGATGGTCTGGCAGTCTCGGCCGCCGGCGTCCTCCACCCGGTAGAGGCTCATCTCGTAGATCGCGCCATCGAACTTCCAGATCTGGAACAGGACTTGCCGCTTGCCGTCGACTTCGCGGACGCCGTGAGGCTCGAAGTGAATGCCCTCGGTGGGAAGCTGGGCGTAGTCGCGCACCGAGATCAGGCAGCCGCCACCGGGATTGGCGCAGCGGTAGAACTGCTCGAAAGTACGGCCGATCTCGGCCTCGTCGAGCAGGTGGGTGACGGCGTTGTCGCAAGCCATCACCAGGTCGTGGGGCTGCCGATGGGTGTCCGCCAGGTGGCGCATGTCGGCGACCGCGAAGTCGATCTCGAGGAGGCGTTCCTGGGCCTCCTGGCGAGCCCGCTCGACGGCCTGTGGGGAGAGGTCCGACGCGGTGACCCGGTAGCCGGCCTTGGCGAGGGCAAGGGACTGGGTGCCAATACCGCAGGCGGCGTCCAGCACGCTGGTGATGCGGTCTCCCCATTTGGCTCTCAGGATGCGCTGCAGGGCCTGTCCCTGGCGTTCGAGACTGCCCTCCCAGTCACCGTAGACGAGGTGGTAGTGGGACGCCAGCCGGTCGTAGAAGTCGCGGGTCGAGAGGGAATCGGTCACGGGGGAGGAGGGGTTCCTTCGTCCGCCCTATCTTGTCAGATTCGGGCCGCGACGGCGACTGGTGGGTCTGCGCTAAAGGCTAGATATGATTAAAGTTATCGCGAAATATCTGTGCCGGCGGGCTCGACTCGACGGAGCCTCTTGACGAGCACGAGCTGGTTGCCGGTGGCATCGCTGGAAACCTCGACCTCGTCCATCAAGCGGTGGATCAGGAAGAGGCCGCGGCCGCGCTCCGGCAGATTCTCGATGTCTTCGGGATCGACCTCGAGCTCCTGGGGAACCTGCCGGGCTTCCGCCGGCATCGGGCGACCGCGATCGCGAATGCAGATGCGCAGCTCTTCCGGGCCGGCCTCGACATCGACACAGACCCGGTGACCGGCCTCACCGCCGTAGGCGTGGACGACCGCGTTGGTCACCGCTTCGACAGTGCACAACTCGACCTCGAAGCGCTGCATCTCGTTCATGCCGACATAGTTGCAAATGTGGTTGACGGACGCTGCGAGGAGCGGAATGTTGTCGAGCTGGCTTTCGATCAAGAGCTCGATGCGGCGCAGCGGCGGGCTCATGGAGCGGGCTCCTGGGCGCTGCGTCGCTCGACCGCCAGCAGGGTCAGATCGTCGCGGGCCGGCTGACCGGCGGCGAAGCGATCGACTTCCGAGAGGATCGATTCACAGAGCGTGTCGAGGGGCTCCCTTTGCTGATCGCGGACTAGCTGCTGCAGGCGGTCGTTGCCGAATAGCTGGCCGTCCGGCGCCGAGCGCTCGATCAGCCCGTCGGTGTAGAGGACGATGCGGTCGCCCGGAGCCAGGGAGCTGCTGCCCTCGTCGAAGTCGAGGAACTCGCCGAGGCCGATGAAGGGACCCCCGGCCTCGAGCAACTCGAGCCGACCGTCGCGGCGCTGGATCAAGGGGGCCGGATGGCCGGCGCTGCTGTAGGTGAGGTTGCCGGTGGTGGTGTCGAGCACCAGGTAGCTGATGGTGAAGTGTTTGTCGAAGCGCTCGAGGGGGTAGTCGTGGTCGAGGGCGCGCAACAGGTCGGCTGGCTGCGCGAGGGGCAGGCGCCGTCCACTTTCGCCGGGGCCGCGGGCGAGGCTCTGGTCAATCGAGAAGGCGACCAGAGCCGCCGGCACGCCGTGACCGCTGACGTCGGCGACGTAGAGGGCCACCCGCGAATCGTCGAGGGGCAGGACATTGAGCAGGTCGCCGCCGATGCGTTCGCTGGGTCGGAATCGCCAGGCCACCTCCAGGCTCGGGAGCTGCAGGCTCTTCTCCGGCAGCAGACTCTGCAGAATTGTACCGGCGGCCTCGAGGTCTTCCTCCAAGAGCTGCTGTTTGGCGTGCAGCTCGGAATTGGCCCGCTCCAGCGCTCCGGTGACCCGGCGCAGCTCGACGTGGGTGCGCACTCGCGCCACCACTTCGGCGTTGTTGAAGGGCTTGGTGATGTAGTCGGCGGCACCGAGCTCGAAGCCCAGCACCTTGCTGTCGAGCTCGTCGATGGCGGTGAGAAAGATGACCGGCGTGTGGCGGGTCGCCGGTGCCGCCTTGAGACTGCGGCAGACCTCGTAGCCGTCCACTCCGGGCATCATGATGTCGAGGAGGACGAGATCCGGCTGCAGCTCGCGGGCCAGGCTCAACGCGGCGGCGCCATCGGCCGCTTCGATGACCTCGAAACCGGCTCGCACCAGGAAGCCGCGCAGCAGGCGGCGATTCACCGAGACGTCCTCGGCGATCAGGACGCGGCCTGCTGCGGGTGGGCTCATGATGGCGGTGGAAAGTCTTGTATCATCTCTTGAGATCGTAAATGAAGGAGTAGGGATGCAGCAAGGCGAACAGTCGAAGATTCTCAGTCGCGACCGGCTCGAGGAGATTCGCGACGCCGGCGGTGAGGAGCTCCTCGAGGAGGTGCTGTTCGAGTACCGGAGCGATCTCGACCGTCTGCCGACGGCCATGGCCGCGGCCTGGCGGGCGGGCGACGGAGGCGAGCTGCGACGCCTCGCCCACGGTCTCAAAGGGGCGAGCGCGAATCTCGGGGCCGAAGCGCTCGCCGCCCATTGCGCGGCGATCGAGCGTTCGGCCCAGGCGGGAGGCCCCTACCTGGAGATTCTAGTGACCGATCTCACTCCCCAGGTCGAGGCCCTGTTGCCGCATCTGGCCTTCTACCTCGATCCTTCCGGCTCGAGGTAGATCAGCCGGCTCGAGCCTTCGAGGCCGATCAGCAGGCCCGGCGGTCCGCTGCCGGTCTCCGCCGAGAGGGCGAGGGTTCCGGCCGCCGAGATCTCACCGTCGGCGCCGTCGGAGCCCACCGTGACGCTGGCCTCGATCTCCTCGAGGGCCTCTCCCAGGGGGTAGCTCCAGGTCGCCTCGCGCTCGAACAGCCGCTTACCCTTCGGGCCCGGCCGCACGCCGGCGTAGAGATCGACTCGATCGCTCCCCAGGACCACCAGGTCGAGCTCGCCGTCCGCCGTGTAGTCGCGTTCGTAGGACCAGGCGAGGGCCGTGATGTCGAAGCTCGAGCGCTGACGCCGAGGCGCGAAGCGTCCGCCGCCCCGGCCCGGATGACCATCGACCAGCAACTCGTCGCCGTCGAGCCCTTTGAGGTGAAAGAGCATCAGGTCGCGGCGCTCGTCGCCGTCGAGATCGATCAGGCGTGCCTCGCAGGGCTGCCAGCGGTGGCTCTTGGTCTCGATTTCGAAGCGCGGGCCCTGACCGGCGCGGGTGCGATCCTCGCCGAGGGTGAAGACGCTGACCTTCTGCTGGTCGAAAATGCCGAACTTGTCGCCGCGATAGGAGGTCACCAACAGCATCGGCTGCCCATCGAGCAAGTCGTAGCTCGCTGTTTCGATAGCGGTTGCGGTGGGAAATCGCGACCAGGCGTCGACCGGCTCGCCGCCGGTCTGCGAGATCAGGCGGCTTCGCAAGCGGGTGGTGCCGTGGGTCTCCGGTCCGGCGACCCAGCCGTAGCCGTCGAGACGATGCACCGGGGGTGAGGTGATGGTGAGGCCCGAAGGGGTGCGGCGCACCTTGGTCGGCAGCGGCACGACGCGACGGCCGGCGGCAGAGCGGAACTCGAGACGACCACTGCTGGGGAGGGCGAGTGAGAGATCATCGCCCGGCGATCCGAGGAGGTCGCGGGCCCGCAGGTTGCGCAGGCTGAGACCCGGGCTCGCCAGCCAGCTCTCGGGCTGGCGGTCGGGCCGTCGCCATGGGCCCAGGGACACGATGCCGCCGGTGGAACCGAGCAACAGCTCGAGCTCGCCGTCACCGTCGAGATCCTTGAGGGCGAGGGAATCGCTCTCCTCAGGCAGGTCTTCCCGCAGGACCTCGAGACCGGCCCTCGCCGGCTCGAAACGCACCAGTTGGGTGGTCGGCGCGTCCGGCCGATGGACCAGCAGGAGCCAGCTCGAAGCCTCGGCGAGGGAGGCGCGAATCTCGCCCGGAAGCGCTGCCTTGAGCACTCGCAAGCCGGGCTTCGTGACCTCTTCGACGGCGATCTCCGTGGCCTGCGCCAGCGGTGCCGCCAGGGCCAGGAGGATCGCCAGCAATGGTAGGCGGCGCCTCATCGCTGCCCCCGGCTGAGGTAGAGATCGAGGCGAATCGGTGGTGTCACTCCGGCCTCGGCCGCCTTCCCGGGGTGCATCACGGCGAGGTCCGAGCGCTGGTCGCCATCGAGGTCGAGGATGCGCACCAGGCGAAGGTTCTTGGGCGCCTCGGCGAGGCGCAGGGTGAGATCCGGGCGAGTCGGGTAGCGACAGCCGTCCTGGCCGAGGTGGATGCTGACATTGCGCCCGCGCCCCATCTGGACGAAGTCGGCACGGCCGTCGCCGTCGAAGTCACCGGCGAACTGGGAAAGGCGACCGAGCCGCAAATCGTTGAGGTCGAGGCGGAACTTGCCCGACAGGTCGAGACCCTCGACGCGCTCGAAGGAGCCGTTCTCCCGCTGGCACCAGAGGTGAAAATCCATCCCGACGGAGAGGCTCTTGGTGGCCAGGATGCGCACCACCTGCAGCATCGAGAAGTCGATGGTGAGGGTGATCAGATCGCGCCGGCCGTCGCCGTCGATGTCCTGGAAGCCGCCGGGGAGGGGGAAGTCGTCGTCGTTGCCGAAGGCGTAGCCCTCAGCGGCGAGCTCGAGGTAGGGCTGCGGTCGACGCGCCAGGCCGTCGTTGCTGCGGTGCAGGCGAACCAAGATCGGAGGGCGCTTGGCGTCACGCATCTCCTGACGCATGCCGGCATCCTCTTCGGCGAGGTTCTCTTCGGTGATGTACTCGGCTCGACCGTCGCCGTCGATGTCGCCGAAGAAGACCGTCGCTTTTTCCTCGCCGGTGGACTCGAAGGGGCCGAGGGCGGCGGCGAAGGTGCCATCGCCACGGTTGGGGAGCACGAACAGGCGTTTCCAGGGTTTTTCCGGCGCCAGCAGAAGCAGGTCCGGGGCGCCGTCGCCGGTCAGATCCTCGACCTTGGGGAGCGGAAAATGGTGCTGGAGCAGAGCCTCGTGGTCGCGATCCCAGGCCGGCAGCGGGGCGCGCTGGGAAGGTTGCGGCGGAAGCTGGCCCTGGTCGTCCGCGAGGTAGATGGCGAAGCCGGCCGCCGTCGGCAGGATGAGGTCCTTCTGAGAGTTGCCGTCGAGATCCCACAGCAGCTCGAGGTCCGGCAGGAAGGCTCCGGTTCCGGCGATCACCGGCGGTTCGGCGATGACCGCCGTGAGCACGATCGCGTCGCCCTCGATGGTGATCTCGGAAACGCCTTCGTCGGTCAGCGCGAGCAGCGGCGTGGCGTCCGGGCCGGCGGCCAGGGTGAGCACCTCCGGCGGCAGATCGAGGGGCTCGGCGGCGGCCTCGTAGCGACCCGTCGGGGCACCGCGGAAAATCCACAGGGCGCGCTGGTCGAGCAGCGCCGGAACCACCGTCATGACCTCGACCAGGCCGTCGACCTCGTCGAGCTCGACCGATTCGGAGATTCCGATGCGGTCCCAGCGGGTGGAGGCCACCAGGATGGCGAGGTCTTGCCAGCCGTCGCCGTCGAGGTCGCTGGCCACCATCGCCACCGGTGGTCCTGGAAGGTCGATGCGGGTGGGCTGGAGTCGGAGCTTGGTGGCGCTGCCGGGAGTCGCTCCCAGCAGGCACAGGGTGAGAAGAAACACGGCTACCTTGGGCATCGCAGCTTTGCCTCGTCAGGTCGTCCTGCCGTCATGTTTCGTGATCGCTGGGTGGAGCCTGTCGGCTCTCCCGCGGGAAGACACGCTTCCCACCTTGCGATGTTACAGCCTGAGCATAAAATGTCGCGGTTCTGGAGAAGATCATGAGTGACGAATCCCTGTTGATGATTCCCGGTCCCGTGGAGATCTCGCCGGCGGTGCAGGCGGCCTTTTCGGTGCCTCCGCCGAGTCACACCGCGCCCGATCTGATCGCGGCCTTCGGCTCCGCCCTCGAGCGCATGCGGGCGGTCTGGAAGGCACCCGCCGGTCAACCCTTCATCGTTGCCGGCAGCGGCACCCTGGCGATGGAGATGGCGGCCGCCAACCTGGTGGCGGCGGGAGACCGGGTGCTGGTTCTGAAGACCGGCTACTTTTCCGACCGCATGGCGGAGATGCTGCGCCGCCTGGGGGCCGACCTGGTCGAGGTCGAAGCCGAGATCGGCGATGCTCCGGATCCCGAGAAGGTGCGCCAGGCCCTCGGCCTGTATGGCGGCGTGCGAGCCGTCTTCGCCACCCATGTCGATACTTCCACCGGCGTGCGGCTCGATCCGGCGCCGATCGCCCGCCTGGCCCGCGAGCGCCGGATCCTGTCCGTCTTCGATGGCGTTTGCGCCACCGCCGGCGAGGAGTTCGACATGCAAGGGTGGGGTGTCGACGTCTATCTCACCGGTTCTCAAAAGGCTCTGGCTGTGCCCGCCGGCCTGGCCCTGATGGTGGTCAGTGACCGAGCCCTGGAGGCCCGTCGGCGACTGCCCGGACCGCCGCCCTTGAGTCTCGACTGGGATGCCTGGCTGCCGATCATGAAGGCCTATGAGGAGGGGCGGCCGAGTTACTTCTCGACCCCCGCCACCAACCTGGTCTTGGCCCTCGACGCCGCCCTCGGCGAAATTCTCGAGCGTGGGCTCGACGAGACCGTGGACCGCCACCGGCAGGTCGCCGAAGGGATGCGGGCGGCCTGGGCCGAGCTCGCCCTGGAGGCGATTCCGGTGCGTCCCGAGCTCGCCGCCAACACCCTGAGCGCCCTGCGTTTTCCGTCCGGCGTCGATGGCAAGCTGATCGCCGCCATCGCCGAGCGCGGAGTGGTGGTGGCCGGAGGCCTCCATCCGGCGATTCGCCAGAGCTACTTCCGGGTCGGCCACCTCGGCCACTGTGTCGGACAAGGGGAGTGGCTCGAACGCACGGTCCGGGCGGTGGGGGAGGCTCTCGCCGACCTCGGCCACGAGGGCGATCCGGAGGCCGCCGTCGCGGCCTTGAGCCGCGAGATCGGATAGACCCTCAGGGCAGGCGCCGGATTCGCCGGATCGCGACCTTTTCGTCGAGCATCTGCTGGCGGGCCGGCCGTTGCTGGATGGTGCGCAGCACGGCGAGGCCGGAAACCACTTGGCCGAAGGCCGCAAAGCCCTGGCCGTCGGGGTTGCGCCGGCCTGCGAAGTCGAGCTCCGGCTGATCACCGAGGCAGAAGAAGAACTCCGAAGAGGCGCTGCCGGGCTCGTTGCGAGCCATCGAGAGGGTGCCATCGAGATGGCGGAGGCCGGTCGCCTCGGTGGTCTCGTGGGCGATTGCCGGCAGGCTGCTGGGGTGGGGATCGAATCCCAATCCGCCCTGCACCACCTCGATGCGGATGTCGTTGTTGGGCTGATTGTCGGGGGTCACGACGCGATAGAAGTGGGCGTCGGCGAAACGCCCTTCGTCGACGTAGCGCAGGAAATTGCCGGCGGTCACCGGTGCCGCGGCGAGGTCGATCTCGACGTCGATGGTTCCCAAGGAGGTCTCGAAACGGACCCGCGGCAGGTCGGCCTCGGGAGCTGCCGTCGCGCAGCCGAGGGCGAGGGCCAGCGCCAGGACGAGGCCGGTGAGCCGGTGCCGGGGTGCGGTCGCTGCGGGGCGGGGGTCGGCGGGACAGGGGGCGCCGGGACGGGGGGCGCCGGTGTAGGGGTCGAGGGTCATGGTCGGTCTCCGAGCTGATGGGAGGTCGGCTGCCAGATCAGGTCGCGAGTGATCTCGGCGACCTCGCGACAGCCGCACAGGGCCATCGCCACGTCGAGCTCCTGGCGCAGCAAGGCGAGAACCGCGGCAACTCCTGGCGAGCCGCCCGTCGCCAGTCCCCACAGCACTGGCCGTCCCACCAGGACAGCGCGGGCTCCGAGGGCGATGGCCTTGAGCACGTCGGTACCGCGGCGGACGCCGCCATCGATCAGGACTTCCACCTCCGGGTGGTCGGTCGCGACGCCGTCGACGATTTCCGGCAGCACCTCGATGGGGGCCGGCGCGGTGTCGAGCTGACGTCCACCATGGTTCGACACCACGATGCCCGCGACGCCGGCGCGGGCGGCGCGCAGGGCGTCGTCGGGGCGCACGATGCCCTTGATCAGGAGCGGCAGGTCGGTCACCGAGCGCAGCCAGTCGAGGTCTTCCCAGGACAGCGAGGGGTCGTGCAGGTCGGCGACGTAGGCGGCCAGGCCCGAGTCGTCGGCACTCGCCGCGACCTCGCCGTAACCGGCGGCCGAGAGGTTGCTGACGGCGAGGCCCGGCGGCAGCCGGAAGCGATTGCGCACGTCGCGCTCGCGGCGCCCGAGAACCGGCGCGTCGACGGTCAGCACGATGGCGCGGCAGCCGGCGTCCTGGACCCGCTCCAGCAGCGCCTCGGTGGCGCCGCGGTCCTTGTAGACGTAGAGCTGGAACCAGACCGGTCCGCGGCTGGCGGCGACCACCTCTTCGACCGGCGAGTTCGACAGGGTGCTGAGGATCATCACCGTGCCGGCCTCGCCGGCGGCGCGGGCGGTGGCGCGCTCGGCCTCCGGATGGGCGAGGCCGTGGAAGGCCGTCGGAGCGACCGCGATGGGCATCGCGACGGGCTCCCCGAGGAGGGTGGTGGCGGGGTCCCGCCGCGACACGTCCACCAGCACCCGGTAGGCGAGGGAGAGCTTCTCGTAGGCGCGGTGATTGGCGCGCAGGGTGAGCTCGTCGTTGGCGCCGCTGGCGTAGTAGTCGTAGGCCATCCGGTCGAGGGCCTCGCGGGCCGCCGCCTCGAGGTCGAAGAGATTGATCGCGGATTCCATCGCCGGGGAGCCGGTTGTCGAACCGTGGTCAGGCGAGCTGTTCAGCCTTGGCGGCCCACACGAAGTCGCTTTCCGTCAGACCGTCGATCTTGTGGGTCCAGATAGTGATCTTCACCCGCCCCCAGGTGAGCAGTATCTCGGGATGGTGATCCTGCTCCTCGGCGAGCTCGCCGATGCGGTTGGTGAAGTCGAGGGCGCCACGGAAGTCGGGGAAGCGAAACTCCTTCTCGAGGTGGTGCTCATCCACCAGGTGCCAGTCGGCGCCCAGGCGTCGATGGAGATCGGCGAGCTCTTCGCCGGCCAGCGGCGGCACTCCGCCGCGGCAGGGGACACAGTTCTTGGAGGCCAGGTCGGTCACGGTTCGTTGCTCCTCGGGTGGTGCGCTGGATCAATCGGCGCCGGTGGGCTTGCTGAGAAGGTCGGGGCGCGTGTTTCGAGAGCTCGAGGATAGCAGCCCGGGTGGCCTCAAGAGGGGCGGGGGAGGTCGGCGAAACGCAGCTGCGAGGCGCGCGGCCGATCGAGAATCTCGAGGCCGCAATCGCGCTCCAGGCGGCCCAGCAATTCATCGTCGAGGGGCTCTTCGCGGCCGCGGCGCCAGGCCTTGCGCTCGCCGGTGGGGCCGAACAGGGCCAAGCCCTCGGCGGCACTGGGATCGTGACGCAGATGAAAGATGACGCCCTCGAAGGTCGCTCGATGGAGACGTCGGGCCCAGCGCTGCGGCAGGTCGTAGGGCACCAGGCTGCCGATCTCTCCGGTGATCCCGAAGGCGGCGGCGCGGCGGGCGACGAGGTCCGCCAGGCGGCGTTTGGCAGGCAGCCTGAGGCGGCGTAGCCGGCGGGCGTCGAAGAACTCGCGGCAGACACCGCCGCCGAGACGATTGGGGCCGATGACCTCGAGCAGCGCCGCGATCTCGTCACTCGCCAGGTAGCAGGTCCCGTGGGGTTTGGGGAGATCGAACCGCCCTGCCATGGAGCTGCCGAACCACCACGGGCCTCGGCCTCGCCGGACGACCCGAAAGAGCTGACGCTCGAGGCCGAGGGAGCGGGCCGGAAAAGCCTGCAGGCGTTCGGCTCGCGGTGGCGACGCGAGGGTCGGGCGTCGGCGACGGCGCGACATGAAGGCAGGGGAAGTTGATCGGGGAAAGCTACTGGGCGAAGCGGCGCGCCGTGTCGCGGGCCAGGGCGATCACCGGCTCGGGATCCTCTCCCCGGCGCAGCCAGTCGATCGGCGACCGGCGACCGAGGCTGTGCTGCGGCGCTACCAGCCATCCGGCCAGGGTCCACTCGTCGACGAGATCCGCCGGAAAGCAGCGCAGCACCGCCGGCAGACCCTCGAGAACGCGCTGCTCGTCGTCGAGCTGAAAGGTCGGGAAGACGACCACTCCGTCGGCCGTGCGCAGGCCGAGGAGGGTGCGCCGCTGACGGCGGTCGGCGACCGCCTGTCGGCTGATGCCGCCGAACAGCTCGGAGATCTGGCGGGTGGTGTAGAAGGGGCCCAGCAGATCGTCCCAGCGCGAGGGCTCCGGCACCGACTGCAGCATGCGCCGGGCAATGTCCTCCGCCGGGCCGATCTCGTGCAGGGAGTGACCGCTGCGGTCGTAGGCCGCCAGACGCTCTTCGAGACCCTCCCGCAGGTAATGGGTCAGGCGCTCCAGATAGTGACGAGCAGGGGTGGGGTTCGGGCCGGCCATGGAGGCAGGATAGAGCCTGTCCAAAGCCTTGTCAAGGTCGTCAAGTGCAAGGTTGTCAAGGGGGGCCTTCCGGAGCGTGGTCAAGGAGCCCGAATTGGTGTACTCTTCGCCAGGTGCGGCGGTTCCGTCGTCATCTTCCAAGGAGGCAGGAGAGACCCAATGAAGACCCTCAAGAGCTATGTCTACGGGGCCTGGCACGAGGCCGAGTCGGGCTTCGCTTCGCTCGTCGATCCTTCGACCGAGGAAGTGATCGCTCGCGCCTCGAGTGACGGAGTCGACTTCGCCCGGGTGCTGGACCACGCTCGCGATGTCGGCGGGCCTGCCCTGCGCGCCTTGACCTTCGCCGAGCGAGGAGCCCTGCTCAAGGCGATTTCGAAGCTGCTGCGTGAGCACCGGGACGAGCTCCTCGATCTTTCCCGGCAGTGCAACGGCACCACCGGCGGTGACGGATCCTTCGACGTCGACGGGGCCGGCGGTACCCTCGCCTACTACGCCTTCGTCGGCAAGAAGCTCGGGCCGCGTCGCTTCCTGGCGGAGGGCGATGGCATCCAGCTCTCCCGCGGCGAGGGCTTCTGGGGCCAGCACGTCCTGGTGCCGCGGCACGGTGTGGCGGTGCACATCAATGCCTTCAACTTTCCGGCCTGGGGATTGGCCGAGAAGGCCGCCTGCGCGCTCCTCGCGGGCATGCCCGTGATCACCAAGCCGGCGACGGCGACGTCCCTGGTGGCGGCTCGCATGGTCGAGCTGATCATCGCCGCGGATCTGCTGCCGGAGGGCTCCCTGCAGCTCATCTGCGGTCGCACCGGCGATCTGCTCGATCGCTTGGGGGCGCAGGATGTGCTGGCCTTCACGGGCTCCGCCGACACCGCCTTGGCGCTGCGCGATCGCGACAATCTGCGCCGTACCAACACCCGCATCAACGTCGAAGCGGACAGCCTCAACGCCGCCGTGCTGGCGCCCGACTTCGAGGCCGAGACCTTTCGTCTGTTCATCAAGGACACAACTCGTGAGATGACCCAGAAGGCGGGGCAGAAGTGCACCGCCGTGCGCCGCATCATGGTTCCCGAGGCAGAGCTGGAGACGGTTCGGGAAGCCCTCGCGGAGCGCCTCTCGAAGGTGGTCACCGGGGACCCCGCGGCAGACGGCGTGAGGATGGGGCCGTTGGCGACGGCGAGTCAGCTCGCCGACGCCGAGGAGGGGGTAGCGGAGCTGGTCGCGGCCGGCGCCGAAGTTCTCTTCGGCAGCGGCCGGCGCGTCGACGGTGAAGGTGCGCCGGCCGGCCGCGGCTTCTTTTTCGCGCCGACCCTGCTACAGGCCTCGGCGGCGGCGATAGCGGTGCATCAGCGCGAAGTCTTCGCCCCGGTGGCGACGGTGATTCCCTATGACGGCCGGGCGGCTTCGGCGGCCGCCCTGGTGGCCCTTGGCGGCGGCACCTTGGTGACCTCCGTCTATGGCGACGATCGCCAGTGGGTGGCGGAGTTCCTCGCCGACGGGGCTTGCACCACCGGTCGGGTCTATCTCGGCTCCCAGGCGGCGGCGGAGGAGGCGCCGGGCTCCGGCGTGGCCTTGCCCCAGACCCTCCATGGCGGCCCTGGCCGGGCCGGTGGGGGAGAGGAGCTGGGCGGCGAGGTGGGCCTCGGCATCTATCTCCAGCGCGTCGCCCTGCAGGGCAGTCGGCAGCAGGTCGAGGCCCTCGCCGGCGTTGCCGAGTAGGCGGCGCCCTGACGAGAGTTCGACCGCAGCCCGGTCTTGAGGTATCGTGGGTGCGCAAAGACGACACGAGGAGATGATGGATCGCGAGATCGAACGTCTCGAACACCAGATCCTGGAACTCAAGAAGCGCCTCGCGGAGCTGCGCCGCGAGCGCCCACCCACGCCGGTCCGAGATTACGAGTTGGTGACCTCGGAGGGTGGATCGGTGCGCCTGTCGGAGCTCTTCGGTACGCACTCCGAGCTGGTGGTGGTGCACAACATGGGGCGCGGCTGCAGCTACTGCACGCTGTGGGCCGACGGGTTCAACGGCGTCTTCGATCACCTCGAGAACCGGGCGCCCTTCGTGGTCGCGTCGCCGGATTCGCCGGCAGAGCAGTCCGCCTTGGCGACGGCGCGCGGTTGGCGATTCCCCATGGTCTCGACCCGCGATTCGGAATTCACCCAGGAGATGGGCTTCGGGGAAGAGGGCGCCTGGTTGCCGGGCGCTTCCTTCTTCCGCCGTGGCGAGGCCGGCATCGAACGAACCGGTTGGACTTCCTTCGGTCCCGGGGACGATTTTTGCAGTCCATGGCATTTGTTCGAATTGCTTCCGGACGGCGTCGCCGGCTGGGAGCCGAAGATGAAATATTGACCGAGGCTCCGGTCGCAGGGGCGCCCCGCGGGTGGGCGTCGCCGACTTCGGTGCCGGTCATGACACTCAGTTCGAGGAGGAAGCATGCTCAGCCGATATCCACAGGAGGCGGCTCTGAGGGATGGCCGCCGTGTCCTGCTCCGACCCTTCACGGAGAAGGACACGGATGCCCTCTACGAGTTTTTCCGCACCCTGCCGGAGGACACCCGCCGGTTCGCCTGGGACCGTATCGATGATCGTGGCTTGGTCGAAGCCTGGGGGCGGAACCTCGACTACGGCAAGGCCTTTCCGCTGCTCGTCATCGACGGCGGCAACGTCGTCGCCGATGCCACCCTGCACCGCCGTGCCGGTGGACCGCTGCGTCTCGTCGGCCGCATCAAGTGGCTGATCGATCCGGACTATCGCAAGATGGGACTGGGTTCCCTGCTGGTCAACCACTTCATCGACATCGCCCGGGCCAACGGCCTGCGTCACCTCACCTGCATGTTGATCTCGGACCTCGAGGACGACGCCGTCAAGGTGCTCAAGGGCCTCGGCTTCAAGCCGACCGAGTTCCCCGGCTACGGTACCGACCCGGACGGTCAGGCGCACGACATGACCAAGATGGTCCTCGCGCTCTAGCAGGTTGCTGAAAAAGCCGCGTGGCGGCTTATTCAGCACCTGCTGTTTGTTTCAGGGGGGCTAAAAGGCGCCCCCCTCAGGCGCGCGCGCATGTCGCGCGCCTTCACCCCCGTCCTCGGCGCCAAAGGCGCCGCCACGCCCGCTGGGCGCGGGGGGCCCCCCGGGCCGGGAGTCCACGCACCAGAACTATTTAAGCAGCCAGCTAGCAGGCGGGTGAAATAGTCCGCTTCGCGACTTGTTCAGAGCCTGCTGTCTCTTTCAGGGGGGCCCGGCCAGCAGTGGCTAGAGGCTCCCCCCTCGGGCCTGCGCGGCCCGCCAGCGCGCCCATGTCGTGCGGCCTCATCCCAAGTTGGACCGTCGGGCCCG